>JAIRLL010000377.1 GCA_031259505.1 Tannerella sp. | reverse complement strand
CTCAACGCTATTTCGGACAACATTTCGGACGGACGGCGCGCATCGGCTGGCTCCCGGATAATTTTGGCCATATCGCCCAGTTGCCGCAACTGCTCAAGTTGGCGGGCATGAATTATTTTTATCACATGCGATGCAGTCCCTTCGAAGGAGCTTACTGGTGGATTGGACCCGATTCGACGAAAGTCCTGTGTTATACGAATGAAAATTATAATGGCACGGTACACGACAAACTGAAAGATGAGTTTGCCGTTTTTGCTCCCGGCAAGCATCTGCTGTTCCAGCCTGTCGGCGAGGGTGACCATGGCGGAGGCCCGTCACGGGCGGACATTCATAAAGCTCACGAACTGAACGCGATGAAAGGACAGCCTGCCATTAAATTCACGACGGCAGAACATTTTTTCAAACGGATGGAACAGGAAATGAACGGTCGTCCGACGCATCGCGGAGAGATGCAATTCATTTTCGAAGGCTGCTACACAACCGTCCATGACACGAAAGAGGGAAACCGCAATTCCGAAAATCTCCTTTACACCGCTGAAATGCTCAACAGCCTCCGCTGGTTGCAGGGCGATACGTATCCGGCCGGCGACTTCCGTGAATTGTGGCGAACGCTTACTTTCAATGAATTTCACGACATATTGCCCGGATCGGCTATCTATGAAGCCAATAAGGAAGCTCACGCCCGCTACATGGACATTCAGTGGAAAACCGAAGCCTTACGCAAGAAAGCATTCCTGAATCTGGCTGACGAGATAAAATATCAATCCGGCTATGGACAACCCGTTGTGGCATTTAACTACCAACCCTTTTCGCAGAAGAAAATTGTGGAAGCCCTGGTCTATTCATACGAATGTCCCGTCAGCGTCGAAGAAAATCACTGGGCTAATTACTATAGTGCGGAAAACATCCGCCCTGTGGACAAAGGGCAGGGTAAAGCGGCAACGGTGCTTGTCCGCGACGGCAAAGGAAAAACCTATCCGGCGCAGATTGTCCTGTCGAAAAAGACGCCTCCGCTGTGGGAATCGAAGATACGCTTTGTTGTTGACGACTTGCCTGCCGGCGGTTACCGTGTCTTTTATGTGGATGTTGGTAAAACGGGCGAATACAACGACGCCATTCCGTTCGACGGCAACACATTCGAGACGGACTGCTGCAAAGTCCGGTTTGACATGCAGACCGGCGGCATCGTCAGCCTGCTGGATAAGCGTACCGGCAGGGAATATGTCCGCGCGGGTGAAGAATTGAACAAACTCAAGATTTCTCTCGAAGACAAACACGGTGAAATGAAATCGTGGTGGCTCAACAAGATTCGGAAAGAGGAATTTGTAACCGGAGTGAAAAGCGTTCGCGTTGTCGAAAACGGTCCTGTACGCGCCTGCGTCGAAACAGTCAAGACGTGGGGCAGGTCGCGTTTCATCATCCGAACATACGTTTACCGTTCACATCCGCGCATCGAATACGATATGGAAACGCATTGGCTCGAAGCCGGTAGCGATTCGACAGATGCGCCCATGCTCCGCGCCGTCTTTCCTCTTGCTTTGCAAAATCCGCAGTTTATATGTCATACGCCCTTTTATGCAGCCGACAGGACCCTGACGTACTCCTTCGGCGAACATAACGGCAGCGCCGAACATGGACGTGAACTGAATGACGGTCAGGAAACGCCCGCCCAGAAATGGGTTGACCTGAGCGACGGAACGGCAGGAATCGCCTTGCTGAACACATCAAAATACGGGCATTCGTATCGCGACGGTGACCTTCGCCTCACGCTGATGCGCTCCGCAGGCGCTCCCGATATTTATCCTAATATCGGCAAATTTAAAATCCGGTATGCGCTCTATCCGCACGCCGGCGCTCTGACGAGCGAGGTATGGGCCGAAGGCGAAGACTTCAACATCCCCGTTTATGCCGCCGAACCGCTCTCGCTCTCGCTTGGCGAGCGCCGGGCGACACGACCGGAAGAAGCGTCGTTCATTTCCGTCGCTCCCAATAATGTAGCGCTTTCCGGGATGAAACAGTCGGAAGACGGCGATGAGTTGATTGTCCGGCTGTTTGAGACGGAAGGAAAACCGGCGACGGCAACCGTCGATATGCCGGCGCTTGGCAACGCCGTCGTCCGCAGGCTTGATTTACAGGAATGTCCGATAGACGTCGCCGATACGCCCGAATTGCGGAACGGACGGTTGACGGTCACGCTCAAACCGCATGAAATAGCGACTGTCGGTATTAAAGTGAAATGAATTGAGAATGAAGGATTGCCGTCGTCGACTCCGACCGGCGCGGCAACCGTCCATATAATAAAACGAATAAGATGAATAAAATGATTGTCAAACGGGAAATGTTGCGTTATGTAGGCGACCCGAACCAGTTGTTCGGTATCAAACCGTACACGATGACCGGCGGCCGCGCCGACGGCATCCGCGCTTTCGACGTCCGTAACGGCTCCGGACTGGAATTTACCATCCTGCAAGACCGTTGCCTTGATATTTCCGCCCTGTCGTTCAAAGGCGTGAATTGCAGTTACCTGAGTAAGGCCGGCATCGTTTCGCCTTATTACTACGAAAAGGATGGAAACGGATTCCTGCGCAGCTTCTACTCCGGGATGTTAACCACCTGTGGCTTGCGAAATGTGGGGCCTCCCTGTGTCGATGGCGGCGAAGCGTTTACGCAGCACGGCCGCATATCCAGTATCGCTGCCGAAAATGTCGGCGCTTGCGTCGAAATGGAGAATAATCCGTCTGCAATGGATGTCGGTGGTACAAAAACAAAATACGAGGATTTCGATGCCGGTGAACATCCGGCGGTAATGACGGTCAGCGGCACGATGCGCGAAGCCTGTGTCTTCGGCGAGAACTTGCTCCTGCATCGCCGCATTGTCTGCCGGCAGGGTGAAAATAAAATCCGGATATATAATACGGTCGAAAACGCCGGTTTCCGCCGCGAAGCGCTGCTGCTTCTCTTTCATTTCAACATCGGTTATCCGCTGCTCGACGAAAATGCCTGTCTTATTGCCCCGTCGACAAAGGTGACGCCGCGCGATGCCGTAGCCGAGGCCGGGATAGCGACGTGGAACCGCTGCCGGAAGCCTGTGCCCGACTATCGTGAACAAGTCTTTTATCACGATTTGAAGGCCGATAAGGATGGAAACACTTCCGTAGCCCTGATAAATAAAAAGTTGAATTTAGGGCTTGCCTTACATTTCAACAAAAGTCAGTTATTTAATTTCACCCAGTGGAAGCAGATGGGCGAAGGGGAATATGTGATGGGACTTGAACCTTGCAACTGTTTTGTCGACGGACGGACCGCCCCGTGTAACAGGAATGTTATCAATCGTCTCGAACCGGGGGAAATCCGCCGCTTTGACATTATACTGGAAATATTGGAGGAAACGGGTGGATACATTTTTGATTTTCATCACTAAAGGAACTGTTCGGAAGAATTTTTCGACAGATCTGTTTACGTGTTTTTTGCATTTATGAAGTTTTTAAATTAAATATTTAAGTATGAAAAGTAATTATTCTGTATCAAAAGTTTTGCCCGTCCTTTTCGGCTTTTTTATCATGGGAGTCGTGGATTTGACGGGAACAGCCATCTGGCATTGCTGCTCGGTGTCGTTTCGGACGTATTCGGCGCACGGTGGGCGGCCGTTTCGATTCTTGCCGTCATGTGGCTGTCTATCGTGTGGTTAATCAAACATTTAAAATAAATATAAAAGTAGAAAAAGATGAAACGAAGTGAAATTAATCAAATCATTGGGAATGCCGAATCATTTATGGCATCCAAACAGTTTA
>JAIRLL010000291.1 GCA_031259505.1 Tannerella sp. | reverse complement strand
TAACCCAAAATCTTCGGATTGATGTGATACCCCGAACCGAGGATCACATCCATCTCCATCAGGCGCTGTACGCGCTGGTGAATGGCTGCACGCGATACGCCGCACTTTTCTGCTACATCTTTGAACGGCATCCGGGCATTCCTGGAAATGATACTGAGTATCTGCCTGTCTAATCTGTCTATTTTCTCTATCTTTTCCATTTGTTACTATAAAAAAGTCGATAACAAAAGTACGTATAATCTTTAGAAACAATCGACATTTTGCACAATAAAAAAAATAATAATTACCGCTAAATTATTTGCAGGTCTTTATTGCAGGCATATTTTACTCTACAATATCAATCAGCTCGATTTCAAACTCAAGCGTACTGTTCGGTTTAATCTGCTGTCCTGCACCTTGTACACCGTAAGCCAGCTCGGACGGAATCCAGACGATGTATTTCGATCCGACCGGCATCCGCTGCAATATCTCCGTCCATCCGCCGATTACCTGTGTCACGCCGAAAGTGGCCGGTTCGCCACGCGCAACAGAACTGTCGAATACCGTGCCGTCCAGCAATTTGCCCGTGTAGTGCACTTTTACCTGATTTTCGGTCGTGGGAATTTCGCCCTCACCCTGCACCAATACCTTGTATTGCAGACCGCTTTCGGTTGTGATGACGCCATCCCTGGTTTTGTTTTCGGCAAGAAAAGCTTCGCCTCGCGTTTTCTCCGCTTCGCTCTCTTTCTGCATCATACTTTGCAGAAATGATTGAATAAATTCCTGCGAGGCTTCGGGCGCAATCGCCAGGGCGGAATCGCCTTTGATGGATTTAACAAATCCTTCGGCGAGCGCATCCAGACTGTATTCTCCGCCGGGAAACGTCTTCATGTTTTCCCTCAGTGAGGAACCGTAATTGATACCGATGGCATAACTTACCGAATCGGTCAGCGAGGTTAACAGCGCGGCCTGACTTGCAGCCGTTTTCTCGACTGCTGCCTCACGACTTGTACGACAGGAGGTTGTGCCGGCAATAAGCACAGCGGCTATGAATAATACAATATGTTTTTTCATTATTCTCTATTGACTGTATTCCTTCCGTATGATTTAAGAAATCGACAACCGTGCCTGTTATACACAGTTGTCGATTTGACTTGTTCGGACGGATATTATTTCTGCTTTATCACTTCGAGCAATTCGATTTCAAATTCGAGCGCGCTGTTTGGTTTAATCTGCTGTCCTGCACCTTGCGGGCCGTAAGCCAGGTCGGAAGGAATCCAGACCTGATATTTCGAACCTGCGGGCATGATTTGCAGGACTTCCGTCCAGCCCTGGATTACGCCGGTCACGCCGAAGGTGACCGGTTCGCCACGCTCTACAGAACTGTCGAATACCGTGCCGTCCAGTAATCTGCCCGTGTAGTGCACTTTCACCTGATCGTCAACGGCAGGTCTTACGCCCGTTCCTTCGGTCAGGACTTTGTACTGCAGGCCGCTCTCGGTTGTGATCACACCGTCTTTGGTTTTGTTCGCAGCCAAAAATGCATCGCCTTCCTCCTTGGTCGTTTCGGCATCCCTGGCCTGTTCGCTCATCACATACTGGTTCACATAAGCCGAAGCGGCTTCTTCCCTGAATTTTAACGATGATGTATCGTTTTTGATTGCATCGGCAAAACCGGCAATTACGGCATCCAAATTGGCTTTGCCTCCGGGAAGCGTTTGCAGCGCTCGCCCCAGTCCTGTTCCATAATTCACGCCAATTGCGTAACTTACGCTGTCAACCGCACTTTTAAGGCGCACACTGTTCGATATTCCCATTTGATTGCAGGAAACGGCCATCAAAATCGCCGTTGTGGCGCTCATCATTAATACACTGATTTTTTTCATCTTTTTTTGTTTTAAAATTATTATTTGTTTCTATATAATATCCAACAGTTCTACGTCGAACACTAACGTACTGTTCGGTTCGATCATTCCTCCCGCGCCTTTTTCGCCGTAAGCAAGCCGGGGAGGGATAAAGAGCCGCCATTTCGACCCGACAGGCATCATTTGCAGGGCTTCCGTCCATCCGGGAATGACTTGCGATACGCCGAACGTGGCAGCCTCGCCGCGCTGAACGGAACTGTCGAATACCACGCCGTTAATTAATGTACCGTGATAGTGGCACTTCACCTTGTCCGACATTTTGGGTTTCGCGCCGTTTCCGCGTTTCAGTATTTCGTATTGCAAACCGCTCGGCAACTCGGTCATGCCGACTTTCCCGCGGTTGATGCGGATGAACTCTTCGCCCGCCTGCCTGTTTATTTCGCTTTTCTGCGCCTGTAATTTTGCAAAACAGTCGTTAATCACTTTTTTCGCCTCTTCATAGCTGATTTCCGTCTCGTTTTCGGAAAAAACATCGTGCAATCCTTTCAGAAAGTCTTCCGTATTCAACTCTTTGATGCCGGCATTTCGGAAGTTGTGCCCGATGCTCAAGCCAAGCGCATAGCTTACTTTATCCATTTGTCTACGATTTTAGCGAGCAAAGATAATGCATATTTGGCACACGGGCATCATTATTGAATCATTTTTTAAATTCGCAGGTTCAACTGTCAAATAATGCATTCAACGAACTGTTTTTTTTTATTTCAGATGCCGTTCTGTTTCTTTTTTTATCTTACCTCTTCGTAATCAACATATTCTCCCTCGTCTTTGCGAATGACCTTTGCATGTTTTTTTTTCTGCGTACTGCCGGCGCGCTGCTGCCGGCTGTTACGCGAAGAAGAACGCTGTCTTTCCCTGCTCCTGACATCGGGAGAAAAGAACGACTTGAATAAACGGAAAACCGAGAATCCGAGCAAAGATATCAGAATAAAGAATATAAAAAAAATAAACGCCAAAAATTTGATCATAATTACAATATTAAGCCGGTCGGCGTTGTTGCCGCCGTATTCATGTGGCAAAGATAAACATTCTTATTTGTTTTATTTGTTAAAAATAGACAACAGAATATAGCAGATAATTGTCAGCGTAAGTCCCGGCACGCCGAAATATAAAACAAAAACAACTGATAAAAAGGCCATAAGATAACGGGATTCATTTCCTTTCCATTTCAACGACGACATTTTCATCGAAAACATCGGAATCCCGGAAATGAGCAACAGCGAAGTCGCGAGGGCCAGCAGGACAGTGAAGACAAGCACAAACTGCAGGGGAACACCCGCTTCATAAATCGAAAAACGATTAAACGACAAGCCCGCGCAAAAGCCTGTTTCCGCAAACGAGGGTGAAGCGGTATTGACAAGCGAAACCCATAAAACGGCATGAGCGGGGACAGGCAAACCGATGAAAGATGTGCTTTGGCGCGTGTCATTGTTGAACTTTGCCAAACGTAGCGCCGAGAAAACAGGCACGGCAAACGCTCCGGCAAGAAACATTTTCCCCAAAAGCGGATGAGGCCACAAGACGGCATGTTGCATCCGGTCGATAAAATCGAACAGAATCATGCCGGGCGCCACTCCGAAACTGACAATGTCGGCAAGCGAATCAAGGTCTTTCCCTGTCGCCGAGCAGGCTTTCAGCAAACGGGCTGCCAGTCCATCGACAAAATCGAACGCGGCGGCAAGGAGAATTGCAACCATCGTCCCGGCGTAATTGCCGTTCAGCGCAAGCGCGCAGGCGTAGAATCCGACTGCCAGATTGCAACATGTGAGCGCATTGGGTATATGATTCCGTATATTCACCTGTTTTATTCGTAATTGATTTTTCGCAAGCGCGCGATTGGCGTCTGGTTGCCGATTACTTTCTGGTCCATCTCGACCAGTATTTCCGTGCCGACGGGGAGAAACGTGTCTACTCGCGAACCGAATTTGATAAATCCCATCTGCTCGTCCACATGACAGCGCTCGTTGCTTTTGGCATAAGTGATCACTCGCCGCGCCATGGCGCCCGCAATCTGCCGCGTGAGCACGTCCACGTCGTATGGCGTAGTGATGACGATGGTCGAACGCTCGTTTTCCGTGCTGCTTTTCGGCTGGTATGCCGCTTTGAAGCGTCCGCGCCGGTGCGACACATGCTTCACTGTGCCGTTGACCGGAAACCAGTTGGCATGTACGTTGAAAAGGGACATGAAGATCGACACCTGCAATCGCTTTTCGTGAAAATATTCATTTTCCATCACTTCTTCAATCGCTACAATGGTGCCGTCGGCAGGCGCAATGACCAGCCCTTCGGAATCGTACGGGAAACGACGCGCCGGGCTTCTGAAGAAATTAAGCACCAGCAGAAACAAAAATACGGACAATAATATAATAATGTAGAAAAGCATCCCTTTGCCAATCGTATAAAAAACGGACAGATTCACGATAAACAAAAAGGTAAACAACATGAGTAATATGCCTGTGCCTTCTCTATGAACTTTCATTTTCTTCTATTATCGTACAAAAGTAGGTTTTTTTTAGCGAATAAAAAAACTGTCAGGAGCATACTTCTTCGATTTCGTCCGCTTCGACATACCAGACATATCCGGTTACTGCCTGATAACCAATATCGTGTATGAGCGACGCGTATTTTTTGATTTGTTGCCTGTGGCGTGCGTCTTTTTGTTCGCCGAACTTGTAGTCGACAATCGTCACTCTGTCGCCGTCGATCATGATGCGATCGGGACGGCGCGATCTGCCGTTGCCGAAGAGTATCTCCGTTTCGGTCATCACGAGCGTCGAGCCGTCAAACCATTTCTTCACAACTTCTTTATCCGACAGTTGTTCGAGCCGGGCAATCAATTCCGCCGCTTCTTCGCTGCGAAGTTCTCCGGCGGCTTCTTTGGACATTACAGCCGCGTGTATATCGGCCTTTGTGTGTATCTGGCTCAGGATGTCGTGCATCAGGATTCCGTAGCGGCGGCGGCGGTCGTCGAGGAAACCGCCCTTGCGGTGCAGACGCAGAAGGATACGGTCGGCGGGCAGGACGGACGGAATACGCTTCATGGGAATCTCCTGCGGCGAATCATCCCGCCCGGCTCCCGTCTGCCACCAGTCGCCCCATTCAAACAGGTCTTCGTCTTCGCGAAATCCTTCGGACAATGTCCGGAGTTTTTCGCCTTCGGCCGTTTCGCTGAATCCTTCCGCCTGTATGACATCGCGAATCAGTCTGGAAATCTGCTTCGTCCGTTTTGCTTCGGCATTGGGGGTGCAGATGATCAATTCTTCTTTTGCGCGCGTAAAGGCTACGTAGAGTGCATTTAAACTGTCAATGCAGGCATACAGTTTCTCATGATAATAATCTTCGGCAAAAATCGTCCTGCCAAGTTCTTTGGAATAGCTTACGGGCGCCAGGTGCAGACGGTCGAAAGGCGCTTCGCGTGGACGGCACCAAAAAACCGTACTGCTTTTAGGTTCGGTTTCCCAATCGGCAAAAGGCACAATGACAGCCTTGAAGCCCAGTCCTTTCGATTTGTGGATTGTCAGGATACGAATGGCGTTCTGCGTGTCGGGCATTGAGATTTTTGCCTGGCAGCCCGTATCCTTCCACCAGCGCAGGAATTTGTCGGCGTCGGCAGGCTCTTTTGCTGTGTATTCGGCCACCAGATCCAGAAAAGACTGTACGGAGACCTGTTCCTTTTCGGGAATATCCTGTTCGAACAGGCGGTAGATTCCTTCTGCCATCTCGTAGAACGAGCGGTGCGACAATCGCCTGAGTTCAGGGATAATATGTTCGTGAAAATCCGACTTCACCGCATCGGCCAGCGATTCGCCGGACGCGGGACTGGTACTGAGGCGCAGGGCTACGTGCTGCATGCGCGCAAATTTATGCAGGACAGGGTCTTCGGGATGGTTCACATATTGCATCATCACGACGATAAAGCGGACGGAGGGCGAATTGCCAATAATCAGCGCGTCTTCGGATATGATGTCGTAGCCGTACGGCGAACCGGCGCGTGTTTCCTTGCAGGCGAGCAGCGTGTCGGCGACGGCCACTCCTTCGGCTTTGGTGCGCACCAGCACCGCCATGTCGCGCAGCGAATATCCTTTATCCTGCAACTGCTCGACCAGACGGGGCAAGCGTGCCATCGCTTCATCTTTCCAGTCCGTTCCGTCGCCGTCTGCCAGAAATTCAATCCGTACATGCCCGTCTCTGTTGCGGAAGGGCGGCGATACGCGCTGGTAACTTCCTGCGTATGCCGAAACGATTTTCGACGCGAACGTGTTGCGCTGTCCGTCGCCGGGCGCAGATTCGTCCAGACTGCTGTTGAACTGATTCTGGAGCAGTTGCGGCGCAATGGTAAAAAAAGCGTTATTGAACTCGACTATCAGGCGATGACTGCGCCAGTTGTCGATCAGCGTTTTTCGGGTGATCGCGTCTTTCGGGAAATCCCGGCCGACCTGTTCGTCCAGTAGCGTCCAGTCCGAGTTGCGGAAGCGGTAAATGCTTTGCTTCACGTCGCCCACAATCAGGTTGTCGTGACGGAAGGAAAGACTTTCCCGAATCAGTGGCCGGAAGTTGCGCCACTGCATCTCGCTTGTATCCTGAAATTCGTCGATCATATAGCAGTCAATGCGCGTGCCGGTCTTTTCATAAATAAAGGGAACGTCGCTGCCGTCGATGATTTTGTTCAGCAGATCGGTCGTGTCGGCGATAAGCATGCTGTTGCGCTCTTCCATCCAGTCTTTTATCCTGGACGAAATGTCTGTCAGTATTCCCAGCGTGTAGTAAAAGCGCGCCACTTCGCGGGCAGTATGATAATGCGTAAGGTGGTCGAAAAAGTGTATCGTGCGCCGTATGCAGTCGTCCAGCCCGCCATGGAATGCTTCATTGATTGCCAGCCGTTTGTGTGGAGGCGCAGTTTTGGAGCAGAACGCCTCTTCGTTGCCGGCAAGGTTTCTGAACGTGGCGGAAGGCTCGTTCATCACGCCATTGCAGAGGCGTTCGAAAAAATACAGAGGCGAGCGGCTGCCGCCCTTAAAATCGGCGGGCGTCAATTCGTGCTGCGCCATGAGAGCAAGCGCCTGTTCGCCCAGTTGCCGCGCTTCCGATTCGGCAGTGCGAATGATGCGCCAGAGCATATCCCTGTATTCTGCAAGCGACTGTTTGTCTTCGATATCCTT
>JAIRLL010000122.1 GCA_031259505.1 Tannerella sp. | reverse complement strand
TACGACCTGGAGACGCAGAAGGAAGACCTTGTGGCTGACGGGGCTTCGATGTCGGTCGGGACAGGACGGAAGAAAGCCCTGTTCACCAGAGGACGCGGCAGGTATTACGTGGCAAACATCCCGTCGGGCAAGGCGGATTTGAAGGAAGAAGTCGACCTGTCGAACATGAAAATCACGACCGACTACGCCAGGGAATGGGCACAGGTCTTCGGCGAGGCGTGGCGTGCCTTCCGCGACGGCTTCTACGTGGACAACATGCACGGCGTGGACTGGGCGGCCATGAAGGCTAAATACGCCGTGCTGCTGCCGTATGTCAGGAACAGGCTCGACCTGAACTACGTCATCGGCGAAATGATCGCCGAACTGAACTGCGGCCACGCCTACATCACCACGGGCGAAATGGATCGCCCGGAACGCATCCGGACGGGACTGCTGGGCGCGGAAATCTCGCGCGACAGAAGCGGATTCTTCCGCATCGAACGGATTCTGCCCGGCGAGTCGTGGAGCGCGTCGCTGCGTTCGCCGCTGACCGAACCGGGCGTGGATGCGCACGAAGGCGATTTCATCGTCGCGGTCGACGGCATACCGGCCAACACCGTCAACGACCTCTACGCCCTGCTGGTGGGGAAAGCCGGCGTGCCCGTCGAACTCTCGCTCAACAGCGAACCCCGGCCGGACGGCGCACGCCGGCAGGTCATCCTCCCGCTCGCCGACGAGTATCCCCTCTATCATCACCGGTGGGTGCAGAAGAATCTGGAAAAGGTGGACAGGGCTTCGGGCGGAAGGATTGGATACATCTACATCCCCGACATGGGCGTGGAAGGACTGGTCGAGTTTTCGCGCTATTTCTATCCCCAGACAGACAGGGAAGGATTGATTATTGACGACCGCGCCAACGGCGGCGGCAACGTGTCGCCGATGATTCTCGAACGGCTGGCGCGCGAACCGTACCGGCTGACGATGTCGCGCGGCTCGGCGCACATCGGCACCATCCCCGACGCCGTACAGGTCGGACCCAAGGTGTGCCTCATCAACAAATATTCCGCTTCGGACGGCGACCTGTTCCCGTGGGGCTTCCGCGCCCTGGGGCTGGGCAAGCTGATCGGTACGCGCACGTGGGGCGGCATCGTCGGCATCAGCGGCTCGCTGCCCTTCATCGACGGAACAGACCTGCGCGTGCCCTTCTTCACCAGCTACGACGTGAAGACGGGCGAATGGATCATCGAAAACCACGGCGTCGACCCCGATATCCTGATCGACAACGACCCCGTCAAGGAATGGAACGGCGAAGACGAACAACTCGACCGCGCCATCGAAGAAGTCATGAAGGAACTGGACAGTCGCAGGCCGCTGCCCAAAACGCCCGCGCCGCGAGTCTGGAACAAATGACCGCAGGGAAACGCCGTCTTTGCGCGACCCTGTATTTTTCAAATAAACAGGAGGAAAATGACATGTCCGGATTGTTTCCTGCTTCCTGCTTCGTACCTCGCAGTCGCAATGACGGAGATGCCATTGTTGTCAGCAATGGCATCCGGCGTCATTGCGAGGAACGAAGCACCCCAGTGGACTGATAATAAGTAAATACCGAAACATGTCACTGACAGGTATGACGTAATCTGGAACGTGTTCCCGTGTTTCCGGAACATGTTCCCGGGATTCCGGATCACGTTCCCGTGTTTCCGGAACATGTCCCCGTGTTATTCATTCCGAAATCACACCGCCGGCAGGCTCATCCCCGTAATCTTGCGGTACAGATCCAGCGCATACACGTCTGTCATGCCCGACACGTAGTCGAGCACGCACTGTATCCTGCCGTACGCCGTTGTGGCGCGAACGTCGTACTGCTCCGGTATGCGGTTCAGCAGCAGCCGGCTGTACGATTTGTCGGGATTCATCACCGCTTCGATCAGCAAATCAATCAGCGAGCTGAAGATATGATAACCGGCCAGTTCGATGTCGACCACTTCATTTGCGATGTAAATCTTCTTGCAGGCTACCTCCGAACAGGCGCGGTATGCATTCCCGGCCGTCTCGCTTATGCCTTCGATCAGCGGTCTGCCATATTGTCCTGTCAGTATGCACGCTTCGTTTTCCAGAAACACGTGCGTACATTCGTCGACCAGCAGTCCGATGATGCACGAACGCAGGTAGGCGATTTTTTCATTTCTGTCTTCCACCATCTTCATCGTCCGGTGGATGCTGTTCAGCCGTTCGCCCCCGAAATACTGCAGCATGAGCGCCGTCGTTTCTCCGGTCGTGAGGATGCGCAGTTTGTGAGCATCTTCGATGTCCATAATCTGGTAGCAGATGTCGTCGGCCGCTTCGACAAGATACACCAGCGGATAGCGCGCGTATACAGCCCTGTCGGGACAAAGCCGGTGAATGCCCAGTTCGCGCGCAATTTTCAGATACGTCTCCTCTTCGGTCTGGAAGAACCCGAATTTGCCCTTCGTCGCATACGTCGAGGCATGAGGATACTTGACGATGGAGGCGAGCGTGCTGTACGTCAGTGCAAAACCGCCATACCGTCGCCCGACGAACTGATGCGTCAGCAGGCGTATGGCATTGGCATTGCCTTCGAAATGAAGGAAATCTTCCCACCGCCCGCCTTCACGGCGCACCTTCTCCTCGAGCTGCCGGCCGTTGCCTTCTCTGAAATACGCGGTAATGGCCCGCTCGCCCGAATGCCCGAACGGCGGATTCCCCATATCATGAGCCAGACAGGCGGCCGAAACAATAGCCCCCATCTCCGAAAAGGAAATATCACTGCCGGAATATTTCCGCATCAGACCCGCGGCAGCATTGTTGCCAAGCGAACGGCCTGCGCACGACACCTCAAGGCTGTGCGTAAGCCTGTTATGCACAAAAATACTCCCCGGCAGAGGAAATACCTGCGTCTTGTTCTGCAGCCGGCGGAAAGGCGACGAGAATATAAGACGGTCATAATCGCGCTGGAAATTGGTACGCTCATGTTTCCGCTCATGATAGGCCTCAATCCCCAGACGTTTACCCGAAAGTAGATGTTCCCAGTTCATATTGATTCAAAATTCAGGATTCCGGATTTACATATTCTCCGCGCCGCCGCGTGCAAAGCAGCAGTCCGGCAAAAGTAAACAGAGCGTTGAACAGCAGCAGTTCGTAACCGAACCGGTAGCCGTTGAACCACGATTCGGAATATTTTTGCAGGACAAAGCAGAGGACGGGCGCGAGGATGGCGACGGGAGGCACGCATTTGTCGTGCACACGCTGTTTCATGAAAATGCCGAAAGCAAACAGGCCAAGTATGGGGCCGTACGTATAGCTTGCCAGCGTGTATACGGCGTCGATTACGCTTGTGTTGTTCAGCATG
>JAIRLL010000090.1 GCA_031259505.1 Tannerella sp. | reverse complement strand
AGAAGATTTGTTGGACAAAATCCGTTACTGGTATAACGGTTACACCTGGGACGGAAAAACCGCTATTTACAACCCGTTGTCGACAATGAAATTTTTTCAATTTCAGGATTTTGACAATTACTGGTTTAACACCGGCACACCGACTTTTTTGATAGATCTTATCCAGCGTCGTAACCGGGTGGATGTTACATTAAACCCGATTGTTGTCAGCAGCAATATATTTAAAGGATATGATCCGGCGAATATCGGCGAAGTATCTTTGTTGTTTCAAACAGGTTATTTGACCATCAAAAAGATTGAACCGGTTGATATCCGTACTCAATATACGCTTGGCGTCCCCAATATGGAAGTCAGCGAATCGTTGTTGACATATCTTGTGCAAGCCTACGGAAAATATCCCGACGAACAAATCGACGAACTGCGGGAAACAATGAAACGGCATATAACCGATTGCGACGAATCCGGTTTTGCCGGCAGCCTCGAAACAATGATTGCAACCGTTCCTTCCGAACTCCATATTCCTTCCGAACATTATTATCATTCTTTAATGCTGATATGGATGCGACTGATCGGTTTCAAAATACGGGCAGAGGAGCATAATAATCCCGGCCGCTCCGACCTCGTCTGGGAACAGCCCGGACTGACCGTCGTCGCCGAAATAAAATATCACGCCGAAACGAAAATCGACACACTGCTTAACGAAGCAATGAAGCAGATACACGATCGGCGGTATTACGGTAAATATCTCGGGAAAATCCTTATTCTGGGAATCGCCTTTTCCGGACGGCAACCCGGTTGCCGGATGGAAATACTTTCTCCCGAATGATGTTGAAAATAATATGTCTTACAAAGCGTGACAGAAAGTCCGCCACCGTCTTTGCGACTGCGAGATACGAAGCAGGAAGCAATCCGGGATGATGCACGGCGCTGGATTGCCACGTCGCTACGCTCCTCGCAATGACGGGAATACCGTTGCTGTCGGTAATGGCATCTCCGTCTTTGCGACTGCGAGGCACGAAGCGGGAAGCAATCCGGCGGGCTGACAGACGCGGAGAGAAGGCAGGATTCCGCGCTTGTCCTGCCTTTGACTGTCGTCGAACTTCGTTTCAGGACTTTCCGCAAAATCATGCCGCGCGCAGTATATCCGGTTTGCCGGTTCTCCACGCCCCCTCTTCCCTATCCTGCCGCGGGTTAAAATCCCAGTTCCAGTTGCACATACTTCTCCGTCTCGCCGGCGTCCGCATTGCTGACGCCGAAGCCCAGCAGCCTCACCGGCCGTGCGGACAGGTCGACCTGCTTCATCATCTCGCGCACGACAGGCCAGCAGTCCTGCAACTGTACAAGCCGGCGGGGAAAGGTCCGGCTGCGGGTGATCGTCCTGAAATCGGCATATTTCACCTTGATGGTGACGGTTTTGCCTTGAAAATCTTCTTCTTTCATCCGCTCGAATACTTCGTTGGCCAGATGATACAGTTCGACGGTCAGGTGCATCCTGTTATTCTTGTCTTTCAGGAACGTGGTTTCCGCGCTAACGGATTTGACGGCACGGTTCGGCTCTACAGCACGGTGGTCGATGCCGCGCGCATTGAGGTAAAGGAGATGCCCCGCTTTTCCGAACAGACGGACAAGTTCCGCTTCCGAACGCTGTTTCAGGTCATAGCCCGTATATATGCGGTTTTCGTGCATCTTGCGGGCGGTCACTTTTCCCACTCCGAAAAACTGTTCGATTTTCAAGCCTTCGACAAACTTTTCCGCTTCTTCGGGCGTGATGACGAAAAAGCCGCGGGGTTTGCAGTAGTCGGATGCGATTTTCGCCAGGAATTTGTTGAACGAGACGCCTGCCGATGCCGTCAAGCGGGTCTGTGCGTTGATTTTCTGCTGTATTTCTTTTGCAAGCAGGCTGGCCGAAGGATTTTGACGGCGGTTGACGGTCACATCCAGAAACGCTTCGTCCAGCGACAGGGGTTCGACCAGGTCGGTGTATTCCATAAAAATTTCACGGATTTGCATGGATACTTCATGATACACGTCGAAACGTGGCGGCACGAAAATCAGTTCCGGACATTTGTGCCTCGCCGTCAGGGAAGGCATGGCCGAACGGATGCCGAACGTCCGCGCTTCGTAGCTGGCTGCAGACACCACGCCACGCGCCTCGGGAAAACCTACCGCCACGGGCTTTCCGCGCAGCGCTTCATTGTCCCGCTGTTCCACGGAAGCATAGAAAGCGTCCATGTCGACATGAATGATTTTTCGCACGGCAGAGGTATAAAGTCGAAGTTGAGTAGGGGAAAAAAAGCAACGTCGTCCGTCGCGCTATTCGCTGTCCGTGGCGTGCTGTTCGCTGTTTCTGACTTCCATCGCCGGCGAACCGTAGCGGTATTTCGTCAGTTGAAACCGGTCGAGATAAATCTTGCGGCAGGTGTCGCCGGCCTTCCCGTCCAGGCGGATATAGCCGTATACACGCTGCGTCCGTTTTACGGGACTTACTTTCAGCATCATTTCATAATAACCGTTTTCGCGTACCGTGCGTGACGCCGTATAAGTCGTATCGTCGCTGACGGTGCGCAGGCGTATTTCGACGGGGTTTGTCATCTGCGGCGCGAGACCCCACACATTCATGCCGAAAACAAAGGCGCTGCCCGAAGAATATGCGCTTCCGGGTTCAATGTCGAAGATAATCATGTTATCCAGCATCCGGGGCGACAGTTCGTAATATCGACGGAAATTCCATATGTCCAGCGAATCACGGTTCGATTCCGATACGGACTCCGGCGCCACGTCGCCCAGCGCTTCGATACGTTTCTGTACCTCTGTGAGCGCCGACCTGTAGATGCGCATGTATGTATCCAAATGTCTGCCGTACCAGACCAGCGAGCTGTCGTATTCGGCTTCCGTCACGCTGTGTTTACTGAAAACAGATCTGTACAGCGCCTTTTTCTCCCCGTCGCCGGGAAATACGGCAGGATCCGTCCGTATCATTTCTTCCGCTATCTGCATGTCGACAAGCACTTCCTGCATCTTTTTTTCGGGAATAGTCCCTTTGGGCACACGGCTGCATGCCATGAGCATCATGGCAAATCCAAAGCCCAAACAGGTAATGCGAGTCATTTTATTCAAGATTCAGGATTCGGGACTGTTCCGGATTTTTAACTTGCGGACAGCAGTCTTGCGGTAGAAGAGCAGCAGCAGGGCAAAGCCTACGCAGATGGCCGAGTCGGCGAGGTTGAATATCGGGCGGAAAAAGATAAATTCCTGTCCTCCCCAGATGGGTATCCATTCGGGCAAATCGGCTTGTATCAGCGGGAAATAAAGCATATCCACCACTTTTCCGTACAGCAGCGGGGCGTAGCCTTCGCCCTGCGGGACGAATGAGGCGACCTGTCCGTAGCTGTGGTCAAAAATCACGCCGTAGAACACGCTGTCGATGATATTGCCGAATGCGCCTGCGAAAATCAGCCCGATACAGGCGATGTATCCGAACTTGACGTCGTGTTTGAGCAAACGGACAATGTAGACGGCAATCACAATCACCGCCACTATCCTGAATATGGACAGTATCCTCTTGTCGAGGAGTTCCATTCCGAAAGCCATGCCTGCGTTTTCGGTGAAGTAGATCTGGAACCACGAAAAAACGGGGATGCTTTCATGCAGTTGCATGTGCGTTTTCACCCATATTTTCAGCGCCTGATCCACGATGAGGAGGAGCATGACGACGGCGACCGTTCCCCATGCTTTTTTGCTTTTTGATTGCATGTTGTACTGTTTTGTCTGTTTAACCGTCACTTCACACCGCTCTGCTTTGCTTCGATACTCAGCGTGGCATGAGGCACTGCACGCAGGCGGTCTTTGGAAATCAGCTTGCCCGTTTCGCGACAAATGCCGTACGTCTTGTTTTCGATGCGAATCAGCGCCGCCTGCAGGCTCTGGATGAACTTCATCTGTCGCTGCGCCAGACGGCCGGCTTCTTCTTTCGACAGCGTGGAGGCGCCTTCTTCCAGCACCTTGAACGTCGGCGAGGTGTCGGACACGTCGTTCCCGTCCGAATTGGTCAGGCCTGCCCTCAACAAATCATAATCTTTCTTCGCAGTTTCCATTTTGTCCAGAATAATTTCCCTGAACTCTTCCAGTTCCATATCCGAATACCTTGTTTTTTCTTTCATAAGTCATTTATTTTTACATTAACATTCTTGTTTTTATCTCGTAATGAAATTTGACACGCTATACTGTCTTTTCTATTTTCACATACAAATTGAATCCTTCCATGTCGAAAACCGTCGCATTGTCCGGTTCGCTGTCCGTCACTTCGATGGAAACGGCCAGTACCTGACTGGCGATGTAGGTTTTGTGCGCTTCCAGGGCGTTGTCCATTTCCGGAGTGGAACGGACGGTGACGCGTATTTTGTCCGTTATCTCAAAGCCGCTGCTTTTGCGCAGGTTCTGGATACGGTTCACCAGTTCGCGCGCCAGACCTTCCTGCCGGAGTTCGTCCGTCACCGTAATATCCAGTGCAATGGTCAGCGCGCCTTCGTTGGCCACAAGCCAGCCGGGGATGTCTTCGGAGATGATTTCTACATCCGACAGGGTTATGACTGCCTGCTGCCCGTCGATATCGAACGCGAAACTGCCTTCCTGTTCGAACGCAGCAATTTCGGCCCGGTTCATGGACTGCACCGACGCGGCCAGTTGCTTCATTATTTTTCCGTAGCGCGGCCCCAGTTTCCTGAAATCGGGTTTGACTTTCTTTATCAGGATGTCGCCCGTGTGCTCTGCAAATTGCAGGGATTTCACGTTTATTTCGCTCAGTATAATTTTCCGGACAGCTTCGATATTTTCTTTCTGCCGTGCGTCCGTCACCGGTATCATCAAGGTTTGCAGCGGCTGACGCACTTTGATATTTACTTTCCGGCGAAGCGCCAGCGCCATCGACGAAATGGTCTGAGCCAGTCGCATCCGTTCTTCCAGCAGCGTGTCAATCGCCGCTTCGTTGCAGAGGGGGAAATCGGCCAGATGCACGGATTCCGCCTGTTCGCGTCCCGAAACCTGCGTCAGATCCAGATACAGCCGGTCGGCATAGAAGGGAGCAATCGGCGCTATCAGTTTGCTGACGGTTTCCAGGCAGGTGTAGAGCGTCTGATAGGCCGAAAGTTTGTCGGCCGTCATACCGCCTCCCCAGAAACGGCGACGGTTCAGCCGGACGTACCAGTTGCTCAGGTTGTCATTGACAAAGTCGGAGATGAGGCGGCCGGCGCGGGTCGGCTCGTAGGCGGCATAGTATCCGTCCACTTCCCGTATCAGCGAATGGAGCAGAGAGAGAATCCAGCGGTCTGTCTCCGGACGGTCTGCCGGCGCAACGTCCGGCTCGCGATACGCAAATCCGTCCACGTTGGCATACAGTGCAAAGAAAGAATATGTATTGTAGAGCGTGCCGAAAAATTTGCGGCGCACTTCGTCGATGCCTTCGACGTCGAACCTGATGTTGTCCCACGGCGAAGCGTTCGTAATCATGTACCAGCGCAGGGCGTCGGAACCGTACTTTTCGATGGTGGCGAAGGGGTCGACGGCATTTCCCAGCCGTTTGGACATTTTGTTACCGTTCCTGTCCAGTACCAGCCCGTTGGATACTACCGCCCTGAACGACACGCTGTCGAAAATCATTACCGCCAGCGCATGGAGCGTAAAAAACCATCCCCGCGTCTGGTCTACGCCTTCGGCAATGAAGTCGGCGGGAAAGACGTCGTCCAGCGTCTTTACGCTGAACGGATAGTGCACCTGCGCATAGGGCATGGCGCCGGAATCGAACCAGACGTCGATCAGGTCGGTTTCGCGCGTCATCGGTCGCCCGTCGTCGGAAACCAGTACAATCCCGTCCACCCAGGGGCGGTGCAGGTCTATTTTTTTATAGTTCCCGTCTGAATAGTCGCCGGGCTGAAAGCCTCTGTCGCGAAAGGGATTGCTTTTCATCCATCCGGCGGCTACGGCTTTATCTGCTTCATCGAAGAGTTCCGATATTGAGCCTATACATTTTTCTTCCGCGCTGTCGGCCGTCCGCCAGACAGGCAGCGGCGTTCCCCAGTAGCGGCTGCGGCTCAGGTTCCAGTCCTGCAGGTTTTCCAGCCATTTGCCGAAACGTCCCGTGCCGGTTGCCTGCGGTTTCCAGAGGATGGTTTCGTTCAGTTCCATCATCCGTTCGCGGCAGGCCGTTGTCCGGATAAACCAACTGTCAAGCGGATAATAGAGTACCGGTTTGTCCGTCCGCCAGCAGTGCGGATAGCTGTGCGTATGCTTTTCTATTTTGAAGGCCAGTCCCTGCTGCTTGAGCATGACGCAGAGGTCTGTGTCGAGCGTGGTATCCTGTCCGGTCAGCGTGGGGTCGTATTCGTTTTTCACGAAGCGTCCGGCGTATGGGCGGTAGAGCGCCACGTTCACGTTTGTTTTCACATAGGTTTCGTCCAGATCTTCCAGCCTGAAATAACGTCCCTGCAGGTCGACGGCGGGTCGGAGGTTGCCCTGCCTGTCGCGCAGGAGCATGGGCGGCACGCCGAAGTTTTTGGACACGCGAGCGTCGTCGGCGCCAAACGTGGGCGCCATGTGCACGATGCCCGTACCTTCGTCCGTAGTCACAAAGTCGTCCGAAATGACGCGGAAAGCGCCTTCGCCGGGATTGTACCACGGTATCAACTGTTCATATTCCATTCCGACCAGGTCGGCGCCGACGTATTCCGCGTCGATCGCCTGGAGGGGAACCGGTTTGTTGCCGGCGCGGCTGTTTTCCGGCGTCTGTTCGCCGGTGTAGGGATTGAAGTAGGCTCCGACCAGGTCTTTGGCCAGCACGACGGTGACAGGTTCGCCGGTGTAGGGATTCCGTGTTTTGACGGCGACGTAGCGGATTTTCGTCCCGACGCAGAGCGCCGTGTTGGACGACAGCGTCCAGGGGGTCGTTGTCCATGCGATGAAGTA
>JAIRLL010000086.1 GCA_031259505.1 Tannerella sp. | reverse complement strand
GGTGTCCGGGTCTACGTCGATCAGTACCGGCTCGAAGCCCAGCGAAACGACCATTTCGACTGCGGCAATGTAGGTGAATGCCGGGAGAATCACTTCTTCGCCGGGCTGAATGTTCAGCGTCCGCAGTGCAAGGCGGATGGCATCTGTTCCGTTGCCGCAGGGAATCACATGCGGCACGTTCAGGTATTCCGCCAGATGCGTGGCGAACGTCGCTACCTGCCGGCCGTGGATGAAGCGTGCGTCGTCCATCACTTCCCGGATAGCGGCGTCTATTTCGGTTTTCAGCCGCTCGTGCTGACGCTTCAGGTCAATCATTGGGATGTTGTTCATCGGCGTATTTTTTTTTATTTCACTTCGCTGCCCGGTTTCACGTCGTTTCCGGTCGTGATCACGACCAGATTGCCGTCTGCGTCTTCGGCCGAGAGTATCATTCCTTCGGACTGAATTCCTTTCAGCTTGCGGGGCGCCAGATTCGCGATGAAACAGACTTGCCGCCCGGTCAGTTCTTCCGGCGCGTAGTGTGCGGCTATGCCGGACACGATCGTGCGTCCGCCCAGTCCGTCGTCTATTTTCAGTTGCAGCAGTTTGTCCGCCTTCGGGACTTTTGTGCACTCGAGCACGGTTCCCACGCGGATGTCGAGTTTCGCGAAATCGTCGAAAGGGATGGTTTCGCGTATCGGAGGCGGCGTGTGTTCTGCCGTTTTCACGTTGTTTTTCTTCGTGTCGAGCAGTTTTTGTATCTGCCTTTCGATGGCGTCGTTTTCTATTTTTTCGAAAAGGAGTTCGGCTTTGCCCAGTACGTGTCCGGCTTCGAGCAGGTCGGTCGCTCCGAGCCGGCGCCAGCCGAACGGTTTTACGTTCAACATACGGTTCAGTTTTTCCATGCTGAAGGGCAGGAAAGGTTCGAGGACGATGGACAGGTTTGCGGTGATCTGTAGCGCGACGTGGAGAATCGTCGCTACGCGCGGACGGTCGGATTCGGCTAGTTTCCAGGGTTCATTGTCGGCGAGGTACTTGTTGCCGATGCGCGCCAGGGTCATGGCTTCCTTCTGGGCGTCGCGAAAGTGGTACGTGTCCAGGAGCCGTTCTACGCGGTCTTTTATGTCGGCAAATTCGCGGAATGTTTCCCGGTCGCCATCCGTCAGCGGTCCACATGCCGGCGTCGTGTTGTTGAAATATTTGCCGGTCAGCACCAGTACGCGGTTGACGAAGTTGCCCGGAATGGCCACCAGTTCGTTGTTGTTGCGCGCCTGGAAGTCTTCCCATGTGAAGTCGTTGTCTTTCGTTTCGGGTGCATTTGCGGTAAGGACGTATCGGAGCACGTCCTGCTTTCCCGGGAAATCGTCCAGATATTCGTGCAGCCATACCGCCCAGTTGCGTGTGGTGGAGATTTTGTCTCCCTGGAGATTCAGAAATTCGTTGGCGGGGACGTTTTCGGGGAGGTTGAACGAACCTTCGGCCTTGAGCATGGCGGGGAAGACGATGCAGTGGAAGACGATGTTGTCTTTTCCGATAAAGTGTACGATTTTCGATTCGGGGTCTTTCCACCACGTTTCCCACGTGTCGGGAAGGAGTTCGGCGGTGTTGGAGATGTATCCGATCGGGGCGTCGAACCAGACGTAGAGGACTTTTCCGGCGGCGTTGGCGACGGGCACGGGGATTCCCCAGTCCAGGTCGCGGCTCACGGCGCGCGGCTGCAGCCCCATGTCGAGCCAGCTTTTGCACTGTCCGTACACGTTGGGTTTCCATTCCGTGTGTTCTTCCAGAATCCACTGTCGCAGGAAAGGTTCGTACCTGTCCAGGGGGAGATACCAGTGTCTGGTTTCGCGCATGACGGGTTCGCTGCCGCTGATCGTCGATTTGGGATTGAGCAGTTCGGTCGGGCCGAGGGATGTGCCGCAGGCTTCGCACTGGTCGCCGTAGGCGCGTTCGCTGCCGCAGTGGGGGCATGTGCCGGTGATGTAGCGGTCGGCGAGAAACTGGCCCGCTTCGCGGTCGTAGTACTGTTCGCTTGTTTTTTCGATGAATACGCCTTTGTCGTAGAGGGTACGGAAGAAACCGGACGCCATCCGGTGATGCGTGGAAGAGGTGGTGCGCGAATAGATGTCGAAGGTGATGCCGAAGTCTTCGAAGGCTTTTTTGATCATACAGTGGTAGCGATCGACGATGTCCTGCGGCGTGACGCCTTCTTTTTTCGCTTTCAGGGTGATGGGTACGCCGTGTTCGTCCGAGCCGCCGACGAGCAGCACGTCTTCGCCTTTGAGACGCAGGTAGCGCGCGTAGATGTCGGCCGGCACGTATACGCCTGCCAGGTGACCGATGTGAACCGGCCCGTTGGCATAGGGCAGCGCGGTTGTAATCAACGTCCTTTTAAAATGCTTTTCTTTCATGCAATTTCAGTTTGAATGGACAAAGATACGGGTATATTTCAAAGAATCAAAATTCAGGATTCGGGATTCCTCCGTTTGAACGGTTTATATGATATCTGTTTTGCGCGCCCTATGCAGCGCCGGGCGTAATTCCCGGCTGTCGAAGTTATCCTTCTCCGGTGAACTTCCGCGCGACAACGCCGCTTATGAACGCCGCCATCTCTTCCAGGCCGAGCAGCGACGAGTTCATGCAGACATCGTATGAGGCGGCGGCGCCCCACGTCCTGTTGCTGTAATAATTGTAGTAGTCGGCGCGTTTCCTGTCGGTCTGTTCGATGAGTGCGCGGGCGTCTTTCTCGCCTGTCTGCATGTCGTTCGCAAGCCTGCGGATACGGTCGTGCATCGAAGCGCTGACAAATATCCTCAGCAGGCGAGGGTGTTCGCGCAGGACGTAGTCGGCGCAGCGGCCTACGAAGATGCAGTTTCCGCGTTCGGAGAGCTGGCGGATGATGTCGCTCTGTATTTTGAACAGCGTCTCGTTGCCGAGATAGTTGTGCGTGCTGTCGCCGAACAGCCCCGAACGGAAGCTGAACATGCTCCCGCCGAAAAAGCTGTAGCTGTTCTTCTCGTCCGCCTTTTCAAACACGTCGCGGCAAAGGCCGCTTTCCTGCGATGCGATCAGTATCAGTTCTCTGTCGTAGCAGGGGATGTTGAGCCGCTGCGACAGCATCGCGCCCAGTTGGCGGCCGCCGCTGCCCAGTTGACGGCCAATGGTAATGACATAGGATTGATGATTATTTTCCATTTTCTGCAGTTTTAAGTTCACTGTATAAGAGGAATGCCGCCAGCAGGACGGAGATGAAGTCCGATATTGTCATGCTCATCCACACGCCGTCGGTTCCCATAAAATCTGGCAGGATGAGCAGGATGGGGACGAGAAAGAGCATCTGCCGCGTCATGGCGAGCACGATCGACTTGCCGGCCTTGCCTATGCTCTGGAAAAAGGCCGAGCTGACCATCTGGAAGCCGACGAGCGGATAGACGGCAAAGACCCACCGAAGCCCCGGCACGGCAATGTCGACCAGTTGCTTTTCGGTCGTGAATATCGACGCCACGGCATGGGGGAAGAGTTCCACGACGCCGAATCCGGCGAGCATGATGAGCGTGGCGTATACGATGGACTTTTTCAACACCTCGCGGACGCGCCCGTGCAGCATCGCCCCGTAGTTGTATCCCGCTATCGGCTGCATGCCCTGATTCAGGCCGATCACAATCATGATGAACAGGAAGGCCACGCGATTGACAATGCCGTATGCCCCTACGGCGAGGTCGCCCCCGTGACGCAGCAACTGGCGGTTGATGATGATCACGATCAGGCAACTGGCCGCGTTCATCAGAAAGGGCGCCATCCCGATGGACAGCGAGTCGAGCACGATCCGTTTCCTGAGCCTGTATATTCCCTTCTTCCAGTGAATGAAGAAACGCCTGTCGCCGAACAGGCGCATCTGCCATCCGAGCACGATCACCTGCGAGATGACCGTGGCCAGCGCCGACCCGCGTATGCCCCAGTGGAAGACGAATATAAAGAGCGGATTGAGCGCCATGTTGATGAGTACGGTATAAATCGTGGCCATCATTGCACGCTGCGGGCTGCCGGCGGAACGCAGCAGGGCGTTCAGGCCGAAATACATGTGCGTGACGACGTTGCCGGCCAGAATGACGATCATGAAATCGTGGGCATACGGCAACGTCGCGGCGCTGGCGCCGAAAAAGAGCAGCACGGGATCGAGAAAGAGCAGCATGGCGACGGAAAAGCCCGTCCCCATGATGAGATTCATCACGAACACGTTGCCAAGTATGTGATTTGCCGTCTCGTAGTCTTTCTGCCCTACCCGTATGGACAGCACGGCAGAAGCCCCCACCCCGACCAGCGAGCCGAAGGCCACGGCAAGATTCATGATCGGAAACGTAATGGCCAGCCCCGACAGCGCCAGCGGCCCCACGCCGTGACCGATAAAGATACTGTCCGTGATGTTGTAAAGCGAAGCCGCCGTCATGGCGATAATCGCCGGTATGGCATACTTCATCAGCAGTTTCCCGACCTTTTCCGTTCCCAGGCCGAGAGGTGCATGCGTTTCATTCATTCCTTATTATTTTTAAATGAGTTCGAGGATTCGAGGGTTTGAGGATTCGGCGGCGGATATTCTCTGAAGACAATCGCGCGGCCTGCCGTCCGGACGTGAAAGACGCGCCCTGTGGCTTCGTTGAGCGAGGCCTGCCACCAGCGGGTGAGCGTGCGGTTCGTCACCGGCCATCGCAGGCCTTGCAGGGTGAGCGGGAAAGGTTCGAGGCAGAAGACCGACACCTGCTGTCCGGGATACGATTCAAACGCCGTATCGCCGGCGACGGGCGTCAGCGTGCCGTAGTCCGTCCACATTTCCACCTCCGCCACGTCGGCATAGTCGGCAAGCAGACTGATGTTCCCAAGCGTATGGTCTTCGCGCTTGCCGGTCGCGCCGGCGAGGCACAGCCGCCGGTAGCCCAGCGAGACGCCGTAGTGCACGGCCTTCGTCAGGTCGTTGTTTTCCTGTTCGGAAAGGATGACGAGCCGTTTGGCAAGCCGTTCGCGCGCCTGCGCCGATATCGAATCGCCGTCGCCCACTACTGCCACAGGCATGAATCCTGCTGCCAGCAGCGCATCCGCCGCGCCGTCGCAGCACAGCAGACGGTCGCGCAGCCGCTCCAGCATTCCCAGCGGAGCGGGATGCGACGGGAAACAGCCGTCGGCCAGTATCACGGCATCGAACGGCGCGGAGCCTGCCTGTGCTGTCATTTTCCGTTCCATCCGGTCCTCTGTCTTAACAAATCCGTATGACCGGAATATTCAGCAGTTGCGCCAGTTTACAGACGGTTGCGGCGACGTGTCCCGTGCCGACGGCGCAATGGTGCGAGGGTCCTGCCTTCGACCACCGGTCGATGAACGCCCGCGCTCCGACCGGAAAACGGTACCGGCTGTTGGTATTGCCGATTTCCAGTATCTCCCCTTCTACCGTGACGCCTTCGGCTACCAGGAGGAATATCCCGTCGCGGCCTTCGCATACCGAAAGGAGCGTCACGTCGCCCCGCCTGACCGACATCTGGATGGAAAGGCCTTTGCCCGGTTTCCCGTGATAGACGGGCACGGGGACAAGTTGCACGCGGCCTTCGGCGATTGCGAAATGAGCGGGGCCGTCGTGCCCAAGCATCACGGTGTCGTCGTCGAAATCCACTGCGTAGAACTCCGAGAACGAACCTCCGGCGCCCAGGAGCGACATGATTTTCATCGCCTGTGCATTCTTCACTTCGCATTCGCCCGCCACGGGGATACCTTTTCCCGTGAGCAGCGTGTTGCCGGCAATGAGCGAGGTGGCGATGTTTTCGTATTCGTTGCCCGGATGTCCTTCGTAATAGTAGGCGAGCGAACCCAGGCGGCGTGTTTCCACGAGCGTGTCGAGCGCGACGGCCGTACGTGCGGCGCGTTCGAGTTCGGCGGGGTCGCACTGCGGCGACACGTCGAAACGTTCGGCAAATTCCTGCAGTTTTCCGGCAAGGGCGGCGTCGGCGACCGCATCGCGGCAGGCTTTCAGTTCGCACATTTCGAGCAGTTCGACGTGTGTGCCGAAAACGGCCGACTGCAGCGTCGTGTCGGTATATACGTCCAGCATACCGCAGTAATAATGACCGAGTATGCCCATGCGGTTGCGTTTCATTCCGGCTTTTGCGCGGGCGGCGTGTATCCATTCGCCGATTTCGCGCCATACGTATTCTTCCTGCAAATATCCGGAGACGATTTCGTAGTGAATGCCTGCACGGTTGAATACGGATGCAAATTCGGGCAGCGAGCACGCCTGACAGTGGGCAAGCCATTCGCCCGTCATTTTGCCTTTGTCTTTCAAAGCGTTCACCGCCCGGCAGTCGATTGCGGCTGTCGGCTGCACGTTGAGGATGACGATCGGCGCTCCCGCTTCGCGCGCTACGGGCAGGATGGTGGACGAGAGCGCGTAGGTGGAGATATACAGGAATATGATGTCCACATCTTCACGCTTCAGCATGGCGGCGGCTTCGTGCGCCTTTTCCGGCGAATCGACCATGCCGGCATCGACTGTTTCGGCGCCGAGGGCGCGCATCCGGGTGGCTATTTCCTGCCTGTATCCGTTCAGGCGGTCGAGCAGTCCGTCGAACTGCGACCAGTAGGTGTTCAGTCCGGCGCCAAAGAGTCCTGCTTTTACTTTTTGTTCCATTGTCAAGGATTTTAATATTCTGTTTCGAGACAAAGATACGAACTTTCCGCATATCAGCATCAACATATCTGTAAATCCTGGAATCATGTGGATACTCAGGCTAACATATTCACAGAATTCCATAATTCACATAATTAACATATTTGTAAATTCTGTGAATTATGGAATTCTGTGAATTGACGCCTGCCCACTGAACCGGAATAAAGACCGTTCCATCCACAATATTGAATATTAATGCATTATTACCTTCGAGTATAAGACGGACGTGCCGCGCACGCAAAACCGGGCAGAGCGCAAAAGTTACACTGATTTGACGTGCGCCTGTTTCGGTTGCAGGGTGATGAAGGGGACGAGCATTTCTTCGAGCGAGATGCCGCCGTGCTGAAATGTGTCCCTGTAGTACGACGCGTAGTAGTTGTAGTTGTTCGGGTAGGTGAAAAACGTTTCGCCGGTTGCGAATATGTACCTGGTGCTCAGGTTGGGCGAGGGCAGTCCGGCGTCGGCGGGTTCCCTGATTTCAAAGATATGCTTTGAGTTGTAGCTCATGTTTTTCCCGACTTTGTAGCGGAGGTTGGTGTTTGTATTTTTGTCGCCGGCCATTTTGACTGGGGTGTCGACTCTGATGGTGCCGTGGTCGGTGGTGACAATCACTTTGTATCCCTTCTCGGCCAGGCTTTTGAAGAGTTCGAGTGTGGTGGAATGCTGAAACCACGAGCGCGTGATGCTGCGATAGGCGGCTTCGCTCTGCGCCAGTTCGCGTATCATTTTGCTTTCCGTGCGGGCGTGTGAAAGCATGTCGACAAAATTGATCACAATCACGTTCAGATGGTTGTGCGACAGCGACGGGAGGCTGTTCAGGATCTTCTCGCCGTATTGCGAGTCGTATATCTTGTGGTACGAAAAGGCGTACTTTTTGCGGAAACGTTCGATCTGGGTGCGTATCAGCAGTTCCTCGTTGACGTTTTTCCCCTCTTCGCTTTCTTCGTCCACCCAGAGTTCGGGAAACATCTGTTCGATCTGCGCCGGCATCAGTCCCGAGAAGATGGCGTTGCGGGCATATTGCGTGACGGTCGGCAGGATGCTGCAGTACAGGCTTTCGTCGATCGTAAAGTATTCTGCAAGCAGATGCTGCACCACACGCCACTGGTCGAGGCGGAAATTGTCGATCAGAATGAAGAACACTTTCTCGCCGTCGTCGAGCAGCGGGAAGACTTTCTTTCTGAACAGGTCGGGACTCATCAGCGGGCGCTGTGCGTGATCGCGTATCCACTGCAGATAATGGGTCTTCACGAACCGGGCGAAGAGATTGTTGGCATCGCGCTTCTGCGTGTAGAGCAGGTCGAGCATCTGCGCCTGTCCGGCTTCCAGTTCCAGTTCCCAGTATACAATCTTTTTATACACTTCAATCCAGTCGTCCGGCGTCAGCGAACCGTCGATTTGCATCCCGATGCGTCCAAATTCCTGCTGATACGATTCCGTGGTGGTGGTCGAGATGATGTCGCTTGTGTGGAGGTTCTTTTTGATGGAAAGATAGAGCTGGTGCGGATTGACGGGCTTGATCAGGTAATCGGCTATCTTGTTTCCGATAGCCTGGTTCATAATGCTTTCTTCTTCGCTTTTGGTCACCATCACCACCGGCACGGTCGGATTGATTTCCTTGATGGCCGACAGCGTTTCCAGCCCCGTGAGGCCGGGCATGTTTTCGTCCAGGAAGATGATGTCGAAAGCCTGTTCACGGCAGCAGTCGATGGCGTCGCGCCCGCTGACGACAGGCACAATCTCATATCCCTTCTCCTGCAGGAACAGGATGTGAGGTTTGAGCAGATCAATCTCGTCGTCGGCCCAGAGGATGCGTTCTTTGTTTGTTGTCGATGTCATTTTGTATTGAATATCTTTTATGTATAACGGAAGAAACGCCCGGTTGCGTATCCGGACGGGCGAAAAGTTTTGGCAGAAGATTTTCTGTACTGTCAGCGCTTACTGTGCAGTCCGTACAGCTTTCTTTACCTACGATTCCACTTCAATCTCTATATATTCCGAAGGAGCGACGCCATAAAACTCCTTGAATACGATCGAGAAATGCGACAGATTGGTGAACCCCGTCGCGTAGGCGACTTCCGAGACGGCATATTTCCCGCTTGCGAGCAGGGCTGCAGCCTGTCGGAGACGGATGCTGCGAATAAAGTCGCGTGCCGACTGGCTGGTGAGGTCTTTCAGTTTGCGGTGCATGTGCACGCGGCTGATGCCTGCGTGTTCGGCAAGCATTTCCACGTTCAGCGCCGGATTGGCAATGTTTTCATTGATGGTTTTTATGATTTTATCCATCAGCGCCTCGTCCGACGGCTTGACGAAGACGGGCTTTATCCCGCCGTCCGGCCGCTGATTGCCCATAAACTTGTTTTTCAGGATTTCGCGGCTGTGAATCAGATTGCTCACCGTTTGCTTCAGCACCTCCATGTTCACGGGCTTCTCCATGTAGCCGTCCGCGCCCGTTTCAAGGCCTTCGATTCTGTCTTCCATCTGCGACTTTGCCGTCAGCAGGATAACAGGGATATGATTGATGTTGGCGTTGCGCTTCATCTTGCGGCAGAGGGTGATGCCGTCCATATGCGGCATCATGACGTCGCTGATGACAAGGCTGGGCTTGTTTTTCAGGATGAAATCCAGCGCTTCGCGGCCGTTGCGCGCTTCGCGGATTTTGTATTCGGACGAAAATTCGGACTTCAGGTATTGCCGTATCTCATCTTCGTCTTCCACGATCAGGACGGTGTAGCCGGTCTTTGACCTGACGGATTTGAGCATGTTTTCCTGCGCTTCGCCGAAGCCGGAAAGGAGCGCGCTGCTGCGGGTCTCGCCGGCTGCCTCCACTGTGGCCGGCTGCAGGGCAGGGTCGTGTGGCAGGGAATTGTCCGCCGGTATGCGGACTACGAAGCGGCTTCCCTGCGTATCGCTTCTGTTTTCGGCAAATATCGTCCCGTGATGCAGTTCTACGAGCAGGCGCGCCAGATGCAGCCCGATACCTGTGCCGAAGTTGCTGTGTTCGTTGTTGACCTGATAGAAGCGTTCGAATATTTTTTCTATCTCGTCTTCGCTGATGCCGACGCCGGTGTCCGAAACGGCGATTTCGAAATATTCGCCCATGACGGCATTCCTGTCTGTATCACCCTTTCCCGTTGTCAGGCTGACTTTTATCTCGCCGTCTTCGGACGTATACTTGAAGGCGTTCGACAGGATGTTCAGCAGCACCTTGTCGAAATTGTTCCGGTCAATCCACGCTTCGACCGGCGTACCGTCGTGCTCGAACACGAAACGGATGTTTTTCTTCTTCGCCTGATATTCGAAGATCGACATGATTTCCCCGACAAATGCCGCGATATCCGTCCGGCTGTATTTGAGTTTCATCTGTCCCTTGTCCAGCTTCCGAATGTCCATCAACTGATTGACAAGTTTCAGTATACGCTGCGCGTTGCGGTAAATCATCCGGTAGATGGCCTGTTTGCCGTCGTCGCCGTTTTCGGCGATCAGTTTTTCCAGCGGGTTGATGATTAAGGTCATGGGCGTTCTGATTTCGTGCGAGATATTGATGAAGAACTGCAGTTTGGCCTCGCTGATTTTTTCGGCATGGTCTTTCTCCATCATTTCGTGCCGGTGGCGTATTCTTGAGCGGATGTATCCGACGAACATGACCGGAATCAGGATGGCCAGGACGATGTAGACGGCATACGCCCACCACGTTCTGTACCACGGCGGCGTGATGACGACGGTCACGGTTCTCACGGGCGAGGAGTTGTTGCTGTCATACGCCTTGACGTGAAACCTGTACGTGCCCGGCGCCAGGTTGCTGTACGTGATGCGGTTTTCGCCCACGGCCGTGCTCATCCATTCGCAGTCAAACCCTTCCATCCTGTACCGGTACGAGATTCTTTCGGGGTTCAGGAAATCGAACGTAGACAGTTCGAAGCCGAACGTATGGTCGGTATACGAAAGCGTAAACTCGTCCGCCTCAAATACGGATGTCTCCACAATCGTGCGCGAGCCGGACTTGTCGCCTTTTTTGACGGGGCGGTTGGAGACGTAGAAGTTCGTCAGGAAGACGTTCAGTTCCCTGCGTTCTTCGACGATTTTGTCCGGATAAAAACTTGTCACGCCGTTCATCCCGCCGAAATAGATTTTCCCGTCCCTGTCGCGGAAGGCGGCTCCTCTCGAAAACTCGTTACCCTGCAAGCCGTCGGCAGCATAATAGTTGACAAAACGTTCGTCGCGGACAATGAGCTTGCCGATGCCGCCGTAGGTGCTGACCCATACATTGTCTTCGTCGTCCGTGCAGATGCCGCAAATCACGTTGTTGGGAAGTCCGTGCGCCGTCGTATACTCCCGGAAAGACGGATTTTGCCTGTCGAAACAGTACAGCCCCGACGCCGTCCCCGCCCAGATACGTCCGGCGCGGTCTTCCGCCAGCGCCTGTACCACACTGCCGGGAAGGAGGTTGTTGCAGTCGAGATAGGTAAGAAACGTTTTCCTGACGGGATCGAAACAGCTCAGTCCCTTGTAATGCCCAAGCCATATCAGTCCGTCGCGGTCGCAAAGGATACAGTTTATCCAGTCGTTGGCAAGTTCGTCGACCGTCCATATATCCGTCTCGTTTTTTGACGATTCGTAATGCGCAAGTTCGCGGCCGTCGGCGTCGAGCACGAAGAATCCCGATCCGTAGGTGCCGGCAAGGAGATGCCCGTTCCCGTCGTTCGTGACGCAATACACCCTTTTACTGTTAAATGCCGGAATATACTCGCAGCGACCTGTCCGGCGGTTCAGTCGAGACAGCCCGACCATATAGGAACCCAGCCAGAGGTTGCCCGCGTCGTCTTCGTAGATACTGTTGACGACGTCGGGCGCAGAGTGGGGCGACAGCGTCCGGTAGAAGTGAGACACGCGCACCCCCTGCCCGTTCACCCCGTAAAGGCCGTCGTTGTCCGTACCGATCCAGAGCACTCCCTTCCTGTCCCTGTATATCGCCGTCACCGAACTGGAGCCTATCGGATTGCCGGAATAGGACTTGTAGCCGTAATAATCGAATTTGCTTTCCGACGTCGGGATAAGAACCAGGCCTTTCTGGAAAAATCCCAGCCATATATTGTGATGATTGTCGATCAGGACGGAATGTATTTTCGATTTCGAGAAGTCGAGCGGCGGCAAATGGATTTCGAAGTCCTCGATCACGTTTTTCTCACGGTTGTATTCTTTCAGTCCCTGCCCGTCGGTGCCGATATACAGGCTGTTGTGTTTATTGGGTACAAGCGATTTGACAAACAGGTTGGCGCCTGTCCCGCAAGCCACCGGCCGAAACGTTTGCGACGACGGGTCGTATCTGTTAAGTCCCTTTGTCAGCGTACCCATAAAAATATTCCCCTGCGCATCCTCCGCGACGGAGGTAATGTTGTTGTCGCCGATAGCCGGCGTTTTGTAGTGCGTCGTTGTCTTCGTTTGAAAATGATACAGATTCAGGCCGTCGTCGCTGGTGCCTATCCAGACATTCTGCTGCGAATCTTCGTAGATGACGGTAAGGAAAAGGCTGCTCAGCGAAGCATTGAGCGACGTCTCCGCATAAAAAGTCTCGCTTCCCTTCGCCGCCGAAAAAACGCCCAGCCCGGACGTCGTCAGCCACACGTCGCCGTCGCGACGCTGGATGATAGACATGATGTGAGGAGATACCGCCTTCCCGTCGCGCACCATCTTAATCTCGCGAAACGAATCCGTCGCCCGGTCGTATTTCATCAGTCCGGCAATTGTCCCCACGTAGAAATTCCCCGTCCCGTCTTCAAACACGACCTGCACATAGTTGTCCATTAGCGAAGCGCTGTCGCCCGGCACATGCTTGTAGGAGAAAAAACGCTTTCCGTCGAACCGGTTCAAGCCATATTCCGTCGCTGCCCATATAAAACCCAGCCTGTCCTGATACATCTGATTAATCAGGCTGCTCGACAAACCGTGGTCTGTAGAAAAAATTCTCCGCGTTTGCGCAGGTAGCGACTGCCACACCGCGACGCCCAGCAGGACTGCCATTATGGCGTGTTTAATGCTTTTCAGGTCACAACGATAACGGCATGGCGGCAGACAAACTGAATTTTGCCCCCCCCCGTTAACTTTCTTACATATTATATAACATTCAGTCATCATGATAACGAAAAAGTTTACGTTTTTAAATCCGGATGCAAATATAAAGAAATCTATTCGGAAACGGACGACTTCGGACATTTTTTTTTCCCCGAATGTCGACAATGAAGAGCGAATAACGAAAAGAGTGGAAATTTAGACGTCGCGACCTCCAAAAACGGCTTTTTCGGCATGATGTAACGTACAGCAAAGCATTCGTAACAAATTCGCATGTGGTAGTAACGTACAGCAAACATTATCATACAAATTCATAACCGCAACGCAATAATAACCGGATACCTTTGTGCCGCATAAATAAAGGCATTTTTTTGTAAATTTAATATCGCCAATTTAAATGTAAAAAGTATGATTAACATGAGAATTGATTTCAGGAAAATTATCGGGCTATGCCTGATCTTTTTCATCCCCGTATTCGCATGGGGACAGACAAAGACTGTAACGGGCATCGTAAAAGACGCCCTGGGTGAAACGATTATCGGAGCCAGCATCGTGGAAGTGGGCACCACGAACGGTACTGTAACCGGTATGGACGGAAGTTTTTCGCTACGTGTAGCGGAAAATGCCACATTGAACATCTCGTACGTAGGTTTTGTAACGCAAGCCGTCAGCGTACGCGGTAAAACGGCGTTGACCATTACCATGGAAGAAGACATGCAAAGCATCGAAGAGGTAGTGGTCGTGGGCTACGGTACGGCGCGGAAAGCCGACATCTCGGGCGCCATCGCCTCGGCCGATGCGCGGATTATCCAGGAGATACCCGCCGTCGACGCCTCGGCCGCCCTGCAGGGACGCATGCCGGGTATCGAAATCCTGCAAACAGGAACCTCGCCAGGCTCCTCCATGCAGATACGTATCCGCGGCGAACGGTCGCTGAATGCCGACAACAATCCGCTGATCGTCGTCGACGGTATCCCGTTCAACGGCTCGCTCTCCGACATCTCGCCGAACGACATCAAGACCGTCGACATCCTCAAGGACGCTTCGTCGACGGCCATCTACGGTTCGCGCGGCGCCAACGGCGTCATCCTGATCACTACCAACCGTGGCAGTCTGGGACAGGCCCCGGCGGTGAACTACAGCGGCTACTACGGCGTGAAGAACGTACTGAAACGCTACAACGTGTACAACGGACCCGAATTTGTCGCCTTCCACGACGCTTCGCTCAAGGCGGCTACGTACCCCTATTCCACCCTGCAGCAGGAAGTAATTTCTTCGGGCAACTACACCGACTGGCAGGACCTGTTCTATCAGCCGGGGCACGTCACCAACCACGAACTGTCCGTAAGTTCCGGCAGCCAGCGGGGCGCCTACTCGTTCAGCGGCGGCTATTTCAACGAAACGGCAGTGATTCCCCTGCAGGAGTACACCCGCTTCACGCTGCGCACGACGATCGATCAGGAGATCGGCAAATACGTCAAAGTGGGTCTGACCACCAACACGACGTTCGGCGTCGGCGACAACCTCGGATGGTCGCCCATGGGAGACATCCTGACCAACATGACGCCCATCTCGCCGTCGCACAACGCGGACGGTTCGATTGTCACCTTCCCGCTCGACGGCACCATCGACGCCACGTTTGTCAATCCTTTATATACACTGGAAACGGAAAACGCACGGGCAGAGCAGAGCAAGCGCATCGCCACGTTCAACTCGCTCTACGGCGAAGTGAAGCTCTACGACGGACTGACGTACCGCCTCAACCTGGGTTTGAGCTATTCGCAGGAGAACTACGGCGTGTTCAGCAACGGCGCCGACTTTCCGGGCAATCCGCCCAGCGTGTCTTCGGCTACGGTACGCAACACACAGTGGCAGCAGTGGACGGTCGAAAATCTCTTATATTATAATAAGGTATTCGCCGAAAAGCACCGCCTGAACGCCACGGCCATGTATTCGGCCGAGCAGTCGCAGTTCCAGCGCTCGTCGATGCAGGCCACCGACATTGCCGCCGACTATCTGCTGTACTACAACCTGAGCATGGCCAACGGCGACAAGAACATCAACTCGGGCGCCAACAACCAGAACTTCTGGCAGCGGGGCTTGCAGTCGTTCATGGCGCGCGTACAGTATTCTTACGACGACCGCTACATGCTGACCGCCACCTTCCGCTCGGACGGTTCGTCGGTACTGTCGCCCGGCAAGAAATGGCACAGCTATCCCGCCTTCTCGCTGGGATGGAACGCCAACCGCGAGTCGTTTATGAAAGACATCGAAGCCATCTCGCAGTTGAAGCTGCGCTTAGGCTACGGACAGACCTCCAACCAGGCCGTCAGCCCTTACCAGACGCTGGGAGGACTGAGCATGGCTTACTACAACTACGGCCCCGGCAACACGGGTCAGTACGGGTATTATGTGAGCAATCTGCCCAATTCCGGTCTGGGATGGGAGTATACGCAGAACTACAACTTCGGTATCGACTACAACATCCTGCACGGACGCATCAGCGGCTACCTCGACATCTATCTGCAGAAGACCAGCGACCTGCTGCTCTCGGTCAATTTACCGTCGTCGAGCGGCGTAAGTTCGCCCATCATGCAGAACGTGGGTTCGACCGAAAACAGGGGACTGGAATTTGCGATAAGCGGACAGATCGTCAAACCGCCGACGGCAGGAGATTTCAGTTTCGACGCCGACTTCAACATCTACTTCAACCGCAACAAGATTACGGCGCTGGCCAGCGGCGAAGAACGTAACATCGGCAACGGCTGGTTTGTCGGCTATCCCATCAACGTGATGTACGACTACGTCCATTCCGGCATCTGGCAACTGGGTGAAGAAGAAGAAGCCGCCAAGTACGGATACAGACCCGGCCAGATCAAGGTAGCCGACCTCGACAACAGCGGCACGATCACGGCCGACGGCGACCGCGAGATCGTAGGCACGTTTGAGCCTGACTTTGCCGGCGGCCTCACCCTGCGTTTCGGATACAGGCATTTCGACTTTTCGGCCATCAGCTACTTCCGCGCAGGCGGCAATCTGATGAGTATGCGCCATTACGATTACAACATCACGCATACCGGACGCCGCAACTCAACGAAAGTAGACTACTGGACGCCCACCAATCCGGTGAACAAATATCCGCAGCCGGGTAACCAGAGCGGCGAAACGATCGACTTCGATACGACGCTGCGGTATTTCGACGCCACGTTCCTGAAGATACGCACCCTCTCGTTCGGATATACGTTCCGGAAGAACATCCTGAACCATGTCGGCGCACGGTCGGCGCGTCTCTACCTGACGTGCCAGAATCCGTTCCCGGCGCTCTTCTCGCCCTACGTGAACGAAGGCGCAGGCATCGACCCCGAACCGACGCAATACAGTACGACCGCAAACCTGGAACGTCAGCTCTGGGTAGGCTTCGGCACGCCCGTGAGCCGCAACTTCCTGGTGGGTTTAAATGTAGGTTTCTGATTGATTAATATTAAAAATGAAAACGATATGAAACGAAAAATATTCAGTATCCTTTTGACAGGCGCCATGTGCGCAGGCCTTTTCTCTTCCTGCAACGACATTCTGGAAGAACAGCCGCGCGCCGTGCTGACGCCCGATTTGTTCCGTACGACTTCCGGACTGCAGTCCGGACTGACGGCTGCCTATCAGGGCCTGCGCCCCGTAGTCGGCGGACAGGGACCCATCTTCTGTATGGAAGCGGGAACAGACGAGTTCACCGCTGCGGAATCGTTCACCAACTGGCCTTTGGACATGACGCCCGAAATGGCCGGTACGACGCCCATCACTTCGCAGACGGGAGACTTCAGCAACTTCTGGAACAGTTCGTACCAGTACATCAATACGTGTAACGGAATCGTGGAATACGGCGAAGAGGCAGGCCTCTCTTCCGCCCTGATTGCCGAAGCCCGCTTCCTGCGCGCCTATTTCTACTTCAATCTGGTGCAGATGTTCGGCGGATGTCCGCTGGATCTGGGTTCGGGCGAATTGAAATTCAATACCACGCCCAACCGCATGTCTACGCGCAACTCCGTGGCGGAAGTCTATGCCGCCATCCTGGCCGACATGAACTACTCCGTCGAAAACCTGCCGGTCGAATCGCGATTAGTCGGAACGGCGACGAAGAAGGCTGCCCTGCATTATCTGGCAAAAGTACATCTCACGATGGGCAACCATCAGCAGGCGCTGTCGACAGCCGAGACGCTGCTTCACAACCAGGCTACTTACGGCGTAGCCCTGCAGCCGACCTACGCCGACGTGGTAAGGGAAGGCAACGAACACAACAGCGAAGTGCTCTTCACCTGCGAGCGCACGAACGACTCCTACACCTTCAACGGTTTCCCGGGAGCTACGGACGCCGCCTACACGACAGGCATCGGCGAAGAACGCGCCATTTCGTACTACACGCCCAACTATCCGACCTTTGTCGTCGGCTCAGGCTCGCCCGTAGGACGCTCGGTCGCCTACTCGCGCCCGTGGATACGCCTTGCGCCGACGGACGAACTCATCAACGGCATGTTTGCCGACAAGACGAACGACAGCCGCTATTTTGCCACTTTCCAGACCGTATGGCTGAGCAACGTGGAACGCGGCGGCGGCGCGGCGGCAACCTACACCGGTTTGCTGGACGAACCGATTAATGTCGGCGATACCGCTTTCGTCTTCACGGGATATGAAGTGAGCGACGAGTACAGAGCGTCCAAAAACTACCGCATCTGGACGCCAAGCCAGCACACGCGCGGATACTATCCTTCGCTTCACAAGTTCTTCGATACGAAACGCAAGAACGTGAACGACGCTTCGGGACGCACGTGGCTGACCGCCAAACTGTCCGAGACCTACCTGATTGCCGCCGAAGCGGCCGTACAGTTGGGCGACAACGCCAAAGCGCGCGAATACATCCTCACGCTGCGCCGGCGCGCTGCCTTCCCCGGACATGAAGATGCCATGGTAGCCGCCACGCCGGCCACGATCACGATCGACTATGTCCTCGACGAACGCTCGCGCGAACTCTGCGGCGAACAGCACCGCTGGCTCGACCTCATCCGCACAGGCAAGTGGGTCGAACGCTCCTCGGTCTATCATCTGGGCGGAAGAGAATACGTCCGCGACATCAAGCCTCACTACGTGCTGCGCCCCATTCCGCAAAGCGACCAGATGGACCGTATGCACGAAGATGTAGACCACGCGGCTTATCAGAACCCCGGATATTGACCGGATTATAATATGCGTTAACGGATAAATGGAGATATGGGATTGTTCGAAAAGTTGTTTGTCATGGCAAGGTTCGGCTCGCCTTCGGCGCCACTCCGTGTCGGCGGGCCGGCCAACATGGAATCATGCTTTTTGAACAATCCCGTTTTCCGAAACATACCGGATGTCTGGGCGAGGCTCCACCTCCTCCGAGCCGGTTCCTGCCGTCAGAGGGCTCCGATGACCCGAACGGAATCCCGTTTACGCCATCGGAGGGCTCCGATGACCCGAACGGAATCCCGTTTGCTCCATCGGAGGGCTTCGATGACCCGAACGGAATCCCGTTTGCCCCATCGGAGGGCTTCGATGGCCCGAACGGAATCCCGTTTACACTATCGGAGGGCTTTGATGACCCGAACGGGATCCTGTTTACACTATCGGAGGGCTTTGACAGTTCGAATAAAATCCTGTCTGCTCCATCGGAGGACTTTGACAGTTCGAATAAAATCCCGTTTGCACCGTTAAAATTTTATCCCTTTATGCGCAGTTTAAATTATTTCATGTAAATTTGTCCGATAATTAATTCGACATTAAAAAAAACGACAACTATGAAGATTAACAGTATTCCCGTTACCAAAATGAGAAATGAAGAGCATTTTGCCTATATGCTCGGTACGAAATCGAATATACAGGGCGTGTCGGCCTCGACGCTCGGTATAGAACCGTTGTACAAGGACTTTGATGCATGCCTTGCCGAAGAAGATGCAGCGCTTGAGCCGATCCTCAAGAGCACGCTGACCGACGAAATAACCGAGGCCGACGAAAGGCGCGACAATATCTACCGCGGACTGGCGCTGTACGTCGAAGCCAGTCTGCACAGCCCCACGCCGTCCACGGCAAAGGCCGCCCACGCGCTCAAGGTGATTCTCGATCGCTACGGCGACGTGCGTTCCCTGCCCTATGAACAGGAATATGCCACGATTATCAACCTCGTGCAGGAGCTTGATAAGGACGCGAACCTCTCCGCACTGCCGGAGGCCGCCACATGGGTGAAAAACCTCTCCGACACCAACGAGGAAGTAGAAACCGTGCTTCGCCAGCGCTGGCAGCAAACCGGCAGCAAGCCGCACTACAACATGCAGCAGGTACGCAAAAACACGGATACGGCATACAGCAAAATGATTGAATATCTTAACGCCTCCTTCATCGTCCAGGACGTGAAGGATGAAAGCATCGTCCGCTTCGTAGAAGCCATGAACGGGATGATAGCCCAGTTCAAACAGACGCTTGCCGTTCGCAAGGGATATGCCAAATCGTCGAAACCGGCCGACGACAAACCGGAATAAAACACGGGAGAAGATTAAAACACTATACATATATATAATGGAAACTCGGAGAAGCTTTATCAAAAAATCCCTCGTGGCAGGAGCCGGTCTCATAATGGCTCCGACGATTGTCCCCTCATCCGTAATGGGGAAAAACGCGCCCTCGAACCGCATCAATGTGGGCGCGATAGGAACGGGTCGTATCTCGCGTGTGCACGACATCCCGGATACGATCAAATACGATTACGCCCGCATCACGGCCGTGTCCGATCTGGACATGCACCGTGCGGAAGAAGGCAAGCAAATGGTGGAAGGCTACTACGCGAAGCAGTCCGGTCAGCCGTACAGCGGCGTCCGCGTCTATCAGGACTACCGCGACCTGCTGGCCGACAAAGACGTCGACGCCGTATTAGTCAGCACGCCCGACCACTGGCACGCCAAAATAGCCATCGACGCCGCCCGTGCGCGCAAACACATCTACCTGCAGAAACCCACCTCGCTCACCATCGAGGAAGGCCGCAAGATGAGCAATGCCGTCAACGCAAACGGCATCATTCTGCAGATCGGCAGCCAGCAGCGGTCGATGCAGCAGTTCCGCGTCGCCTGCGAACTGGTGCGCAACGGACGTATCGGGCAGTTGCAGCGCATCGAGGTGCGTCTCCCCGGCGACCCGCCGGGCGGCAA
>JAIRLL010000069.1 GCA_031259505.1 Tannerella sp. | reverse complement strand
GCATACTTCCGCCTTGTCGTTTTACTGTGAATATGATTGAGTTTGATTTTTTTCCTGCGCATTTTCTTCTCGACAGGATCAAAGGAATACCACCCGACGTACCATTCCCTGCCCGTATACAGGCGTGGAACCGTATAAGAAACTATTTGCGTGACCGCGCGATTTTTTCGACTTTCAGACATTTTTTTTCTTGTCTCAAATCCATCAGGTTTCAAGACAGAAAAAAAAGAATTTATACCCTCTGTCCCGGAACTGTCCCGGCAACATAACTGCGACAGTATTTAATCGCCTTAAAATCAGGCAATTAAACTGTCATCAGTCGGGGTGAGACGACTCGAACGTCCGACCTCCACGTCCCGAACGTGGCGCGCTAGCCAACTGTGCTACACCCCGCTTTTGAAATTCGGGTGCAAATGTACGAATATTTTCTCAAGCGCAAAATTTTTTTCGGTTATTTCCTGTTTTATTTTCCGGTTGAAAGAAAAAGATACTATTTTTGTATTTTAGAATTTGTAGAATATATGCAGGATAGTATAGTAATACCTCTTTTGTTGACGCTGTTTGCAGGGTTGGCTACTGTGATAGGCAGCCTGATAGCATTTCTTTCGAGCCGTACGAACCGGCGGTTGCTTTCGTTTTCGCTGGGACTGTCGGCGGGGGTAATGATTTTCGTGTCGTTCGTCGAACTTTATGCCGAGGCACAGGCAGTACTGATGAATTCGGTTGGAGAGAAGACGGGCATGTGGGTAACCGTTGCGAGTTTTTTTTGCGGGATACTGGTGATAGGTATCATCGACAGGCTTGTTCCGTCGTACGAGAATCCGCACGAGGCGCGTGCCCTGGAAGATATGCAGGCCTCGCCGTCGCGCGATAGCAAGCTGATGAGAATGGGCGTGTTGACGTCTCTTGCGATTGCGATACACAATTTCCCTGAAGGTATTGCTACATTCATGGCGGCGGTAGAGAATCCGGCGCTGGGTGTGGCTATCGCGATTGCGATTGCCATCCACAACATACCCGAAGGGATTGCCGTATCCGTGCCCGTGTATTTTGCGACGGGCGACCGCCGTAAAGCGTTTTGGATTTCGTTTCTTTCGGGGATAGCGGAACCTGTCGGGGCGCTGATTGCATATCTTTTCCTGATGCGGTTCATGTCACCTTTCCTGCTGGGTTGCACGTTTGCCATGGTGGCGGGGATTATGGTCTTCATCTCGCTGGACGAATTGCTGCCTGCGGCACACGAATACGGTGAGCATCATGTAGCCATCTACGGCCTGATTGCGGGGATGGGCGTCATGGCGGTGAGCCTGGTTTTGTTGTTGTGAATTATGTTTCGAGCAGAAAAACAGCTAAATGACCGTTTGGCGTGGAGATGCAAACAAAATCTTAGAACGCTGAAACAGCATGGTTTCACAGAAGAAGAATAGATTATCTTTTTGGATTTCGCTTATATTCAACAATATCTTCGGCAACCAGCATGATTTCATTTTCCCGTTCCTCATAAAATTTCATTGATATTTTTTGTGTAACCTGTGCGTATATTTCCGCTTCAACTCTATCAATCAATGGCGTAAGGTCGTGTTTGTATTTGTGTCTTATTTCACATTCCCAAACCGTTACAACATTCCATCCCAACGCCGTAAGTTTTTCGGCGCTTACTTTGTCTCTTTCAGCATTTGAATGGATTTTATCAACCCAGAATTTTGTGTTGGTTTTCGGTGTGCAAGCATATTTGCAACCTTCGTGCCTGTGCCAGAAACAGCCATGCAGGAAAATAACCGTTTTGTGTTTTGGCAAAACAATATCGGGTTTTCCTGGCAGTTTTTTATCGTTCACGCGATATCGAAAGCCTCTTGCAAAAAGTGCCTTGCGCAATGTCAATTCGGGCTTTGTATCTTTTGACCTGATTTTCGACATACATTCTGACCGCTTCTTACTGTCCCAGATATCCATAATTCTAATTTATTTCGACTGCAAAGGTAGAAGTTGCAGGAATTTGCCGCGCCGTCACTTGCCGGCGAACAGCCATGCATTCCTGAACCGCGCGTCTTCGCGCAGCAGCGATATACGGTCTTCCGCATCTTTGCGATTGTCATATTTGTCTGCAAAGACGCGGAAATGTTTGTCGCGCCATACGATGCCGATGTTCAGGCACGGCGACACGCCAAGTTCTTTTATAAATGTTTGCGCTTGACTTTCGGTGTTGAAACTTCCGATTACAACATAATACGTCTTTGCCGGATTCATTCCGTTCGCCTGTTCGACAGGTATGGCTGCCGCCGGTTGTACGGCCGTTTCTACAGCGTTTTCCTCCTGTGCAGTTGCGTTTTCCTTCTCAACCGCCAGCAATGTGTCGCCGGACGGTATCATCTTTTTTACTATTTCCGAAGGGGCAAAACTCGCCGTGTAGGAGGTGGGATTCACGACTTTCACCGGCGTCGCAATCATCAGCGACAGCGCCACGGCGGTCACGGATATGCCGGCGATATACACCAGCGTCCGGTTGACGGGAAGATAGATCACATGCCCCGACTTGCGAAGGGGTGGCTTTTGATGTTCAATCCTTTTTTCGACAAGCTTCGTTACAGGCACCGGTGGCAGATGAAATGGCGCCAAACCATACGACGACAGGCTGAAATGCGAACAGTCTGCCACGGGATGGAAAACGATTGTCTCTCCCACCTCTTTGCGAAACAGACCGATGCCTTCCAGCCTGACTTCGGACTGTTCGTCCAGCGCAACGTTCAGTTTTTCGATGTCTTTTTTCAGCGCAGCCCGCGCCCGACTGAAAACCATACCGTACGCCTGCATGTACGACCCGGCGATAAGGCCGTCGTCGTGTCGCAGCGTCGGATTGAATATGATCTCCTTGCAGGACGGCCGGAACAGATGCGTGTCGCGCTCGTAGACGGCCGGACAGTTTTGAAGAACAAAACCTCCAAAGTCAGGGATTATCACGCAGTCGTTGACCCGCAATAACCGTTCGATATGAGTAGCTATTTCCAACATGTCGCAAAGATACGGTCTTTTTTGCGAAACCGCACACAAAAATGTCGGCCTTTATTCTGTTTTTTTACGCAATAACGTCACTCTATCCGCGTTATATTGTCAGGTTTTTATTACCTTTGCGCCGTCCAAATGATGGGGCACGATTAAGAATATTTCTATAAAAATGAAACAATACAAACTGATTAACAATGTGCTGGGATGGCTTGTTTTCCTTGTTGCCTCCTGCACGTATCTGATGACGATTGAGCCGACGGCCAGTTTCTGGGATTGCGGCGAGTTTATTACATCGGCATATAAACTGGAAGTAGGTCATCCTCCCGGAGCGCCGTTTTTCATGCTGACGGGAAACCTGTTTACGCAGTTGGCGTCTGATGCGGGTGCGGTAGCCAGGATGGTCAACAGCATGTCGGCGCTGTTCAGTGCGCTGACTATCCTGTTCCTGTTCTGGAGCATCACGCATCTGGCGCGACGAGTCGTGCTGCAAAACGGTAAAGACATGAACTTTTCACGTATGGTTGTCATCATGGGATGCGGCGTGACGGGCGCGCTGGCTTACACGTTCAGCGACACGTTCTGGTTCAGCGCCGTCGAAGGCGAAGTGTATGCCTATTCATCACTGTTTACGGCGGTAGTGTTCTGGCTTATTCTCAAATGGGAAGAAGTGGCCGACCGTCCCCACGCCGACCGCTGGATTGTGCTGATAGCCTATTTCATGGGACTGAGCATCGGCATCCACCTGCTGAACCTGCTCTGCATCCCCGCCATCGTGCTGGTCTATTACTACAAGAAGTTTCCGAATCCCACGACCAAAGGCATGTTGACGGCGCTGGGCATTTCGTTTGCCATCGTGGCAGTGATGATGTACGGCATCCTGCAAGGACTGGTCGAAGTGTGCGGACTGTTCGAACTCCTGTTTGTGAACGTATTCGGAATGCCCTACAATTCGGGTGTCTTTATCTATATAATTGTGCTGGCCGGCGTGCTGGGCTGGGCTATATGGGAGACGATGCGGGAAGACATACATGCCGTGCGCATGAAAATAGCGTTTATCCTGTCCGTCGCCCTGCTGGGCATTCCCTTCTTCGGCGACGGATACTGGCTGTGCATCCTGCTGATACTGGCGCTGACAATCGCCGTGTTTTATTTCAAAAAGATCAACGTCAAGGCGCTGAATACCGTGCTTGTTTCGCTGATGGTCATTGTCGTCGGATATTCGTCGTATGCGTTGATACTGATACGCGCGACGGCGGACACGCCGATGAATCAGAACAGTCCGAGCGATATTTTCACTCTGCGCACATATCTGGGACGCGTACAGTACGGCGAGGTGCCGCTGTTCTACGGACAGACGTTCGTGTCGGAACTGAAACGCAAAAACGACGGGACAGCCATAAACAGGGGCAGTACCAAAATATGGAGCCGCACCGTCAAGAAAAGTGAAGGCGAAAAGGATCGGTACTACGTATCCTTCGAAATGCCCAACTATCAGCTCGTGGACGAAACGCTGATGCTTTTCCCCCGCATGCACAGCAGGGACTCACGCCATGTGAGCGCATACAAAAACTGGAGCAACTTCAAAGGCAGGACAGTAAGATACCGGCAGATGGGAGAAAACGTCAGCGTGCTCAAACCTACGTTTGTCGAAAATATCCGCTTTTTCCTCAACTATCAGTTGAGCTACATGTACTGGCGCTATTTCATGTGGAACTTCTCCGGCCGCCAGAACGACATACAGGGACACGACAGAGATCTGCTGAACGGCAACTATATCACCGGCATCAAATTTCTTGACGAACTGCGACTGGGGCCTCAGGACGAGATGGCGTACAGTATTGAACGGAACAAGGGACACAACGTCTACTACATGCTGCCGCTGCTGCTTGGCCTTTTGGGTATTGCCTTCCAGATTATGAGCGGAAAGAAAGGAATCCAGAGTTTCTGGATCACCTTTTTCCTCTTCTTCATGACGGGAATAGCCATTGTGCTGTATTTGAATCAGTCGCCATACCAGCCACGCGAACGCGACTACGCGTATGCCGGCTCGTTCTACGCATTCTGTATATGGATAGGGCTTGGCGTGGCAGGCATTGCCCGGCTGCTGGAGAAGTACGGGAAAATCCCGGCTTCCGTGTCCGGGGCTGTCTCTTCGCTGGCTTGCCTGCTCGTTCCCCTGCAGATGGCTTCGCAGAACTGGGATGACCACGACCGTTCGGGACGTTACCTGGCGCGGGATATCGGCGCCAACTATCTGGAATCGTGCGAGCCGAACGCCATCATCTTTACCAATGGCGACAACGATACTTTCCCCCTGTGGTATGCACAGGAAGTGGAAGGCATCCGTACCGACGTGCGCGTCTGCAACACCAGCTATCTGCAGACCGACTGGTATATCGACCAGATGAAACGCCAGGCGTACGACTCGGAACCGCTTCCCGTCACCTGGACGCGCGACATGTATATACAGGGTACGCGCGACCATGCCCTGCTGCTGAACCGCGTCGAACGTGTCGACCTGGGAACCGCACTGACCTTTGTCAGAAGCGATGATCCCAAATACAAACGCATCCCCGGATATCCTGTGCAGATAGACTATATTCCTTCGAACAAAATCGTGTATGCAGTGGATTCGGCCTCCGTGATGAGCAATCACGCAATCAGCCCGGACGACAGTACGCGGCTGCTGAAGGAAATGGTTCTTGACCTGTCCGGCCGCAACGAACTGGGCAAGGAAGCGCTGACGATACTGGACATGCTGTACACGAACAACTGGAAACGGCCGATGTATTTTGCCATCTCGGTAGACCCGGGACAGTTTGTCAGCATGGACCCGTATTTCCAGAAGACGGGACTCACCTACAGGATAACGCCCGTCAATACGGGCGGAGAGGACGGCCGTACAATCGACACGGAAAAAATGTACGACAACGTGATGAACAAGTTCAAGTGGGGAGGACTGGACAAGTCAGACCTCTATCTGGACGAAACCATCATGCGCATGTGCAAAACTTACCGGGTGGCGCTCTTCGGCGAACTGGCCACCGCCCTGATACATGAAGGTAAAAACGACAGGGCGCTGGCCGTACTCGACCGGGGGATGCAGGTGCTTCCGCCCAACAACGTGCCTTACGACTCTTACGCCCTGGTGTTTGGCGAACTGTATCTGACGCTGGGCGAACGCGAAAAGGGAGAACAGGTGCTGAACGGCATTGCGGACGACGCCATGCGCACCATCCGGTGGCTGTTCAGATTCGGTTCCGACAAACTGCCGCGCGTACAGCGCGAACTGGAATTTAACCTGAGGGTTATGAACAACGTCCTCGCAATCGGCATGCGCGGCAATCCCGATTTCGGCCAGTCGTATCGCGACGAATACAGCAACTACCGGATGGCCTACACGAGAATGCAGCAGCCGGCGTCCGAACAGTAATGACGCGGAAAGATGCTGATCGAACAACCCCCGTGGCTGTACAGGATGATTTTCTGCGGGGCCGTCTGGAGGCTCCCGAAGGCTGAAAAGTGCGTTTACCTGACGTTCGACGACGGGCCGGTGCCCGAAGTCACGCCGTGGGTACTGGACACGCTGGACGCGTATGACATCAAGGCGACTTTTTTCTGCGTAGGCGACAATGTCCGCAAATATCCCGATATTTTCGACATGCACGCCGCGCGCGGACACACGGTCGGGAATCATACATACAACCATATCAAAGGCACGCATTTCCTGTCGAAGAATTACGTAAAGAACGTGGACAGAGCGGCGGAACTGATCGGCAACGACCTGTTCCGCCCCCCGCACGGGCACATGCGCCTCCCGCAACTGTACCGTTTGCGGAAAAGATACCGCATCGTCATGTGGGACGTGGTGACCCGCGACTACAGCCCGCACATGACGGCGCACGGTGTTCTCAACATCGTGAAGAAATATACGCGAAACGGCTCCATCATCGTGTTTCACGACTCCCTGAAAGCCGCCGAACGCCTGCGCGACGCCCTGCCCCGGTCCATAGAATGGCTGCTGGCGCAGGGGTACCGGTTCGAGACGCTGTGACCGCGGCCTGAAAAGCGAACAGCGACCCGGCGATTCCCGAAACTCCGGAACACATCCCCGAAACTCCGGAACATGTTCCCGAAACCCTGTAACATGTTCCGGATTGCTTCATACCTGCTAATAATATGCTTCGTTATTTGCTTGCTGTCAGCCCGCCGGATTGCTTCGTGCCTCGCAATGCCGGAGATGCTGTTGCTGTCGGCAATGGCATCCGCCGTCTTCCTATGTTTTGCGAGGAGCGTAACGACGTGGCAACCCAGGCCTATGCACTGTCATGGATTGCCACGCCTGACGGCTACCAATGACGGGATCTCCACCAATCAAGTAGTCGCCAACAGGTTAGTGGATATTTGGAGGGAGGCATTTCCCAGGACAAGTTGAAAGTTATA
>JAIRLL010000047.1 GCA_031259505.1 Tannerella sp. | reverse complement strand
TTCGTTCCGCCCGAACGGTAAATTGAATTTCTACGGCAACGGACGGGCAAATTACGTCGTCCTCGATTCGAACAACGAACTGGAACGCCACAACGAGGGATGGATGGCCGGATATTCGCTGGGCGCACGGTGGACGGCGTGGAAGGGCGGCGCCGTCTCGGCCAATGTCGGCGGCAGTTCGCCATGGATTCAACTGCAGGGCAAAGGCTCTGCCTACAATTACACCAGTGTCGGCGTCACACAGAAACTGCTGAAAGATAAATTCGACCTGTCCGTCTATATAAGCGACCCGTTCGCGCAAAAAATATATTACAAAAACGATATTGACGACCCGACCTATACAATGCACTCCGAGAGTTTCAGATGGGGACAGACTGCGCGCATCAGTGTGATATACCGTTTCGGGAAAATGGATACGAGCGTGAAGAAAGCGCGACGCGGCATCAGTAACGACGACCAGCGCGACAGCGGCAACCGCGGAGATGCGACGCAAAATTGAATGACAGAAATTTACATCAACAAAATAAATAGAAAAAAATGAACAAGTTAACAGCGATTATTTTTTGTGTAATGATTGTTGCCTGCCAGCAGCAGGCGAAGTATCCCAAGGGGATAGAACACGTAGTCGTCATCGGCCTCGACGGTCTTAGCAGCACCGGTTTCCGGGCTTCGGCAACACCTTTTATGGACAGTATGCTGCATCACGGCGCATACAGTTATACCGTCCGCTGCATCCTGCCGACGGTCAGTACGCCGAACTGGAACGCCATGCTCTGCGGCGCGGGGCCGGAAGCGACCGGCGCCATCAACAATTCCTGGAAAGCCAACGACTTCAACTTTCCCTATCCGGTGATGAGTAAAGACCGTTCGTTTCCCAACATTTTCAGGATTATCCGCGAACAGAAACCGGATGCCGAACTGGGAGCCATCTATCACTGGAGAGGCTTTCGCAACATGCTGGAAGATGCGTTGCTGAACAGGTCGGAGACGTATCCCTCGCAACCGGAAACGGCGCAGAAATCGGCTGAGTATATTCTGGAGAAGAAACCGCATTTCCTTTTTATCCAATTAGACGAAATAGATCATGCGGGACATGAGGACGGACACATGTCGCCCGGATACCTGAAGTGTATTGAAGAAACCGACGCGCATGTTCGCCTGATTGCAGACGCCGTGCAACAGGCCGGAATTGCCGACAGGACCCTGATTATGGTCGTGGGCGACCACGGCGGTATTTTTCTCGGTCACGGCGGCAATGCGTACGACGAACTGACGACGCCCATCATTTTCTTCGGCCGCGGAGTCAAGCAGAATTATCAGATTCAGCAGCAAATCTACAAATACGATGTGGCGGCCGACGTCGCCTTTGCGCTGGGTCTGAAGGCTCCCCAGGTATGGACAGGCCGCCCGACCAAACCGGCATACGCGGGTTTCGACGAACCGGACAACCTGTGGAAAGAGTGGGAAGTGCTGCCCTCGCCGCGTTTTGCGTCCGAGACCTACAAGGCGCCGTTCGGCGGAGAGTTTGTCGACCGGGCGACGGTCGCTATCCTGCCCCCGGAAGGTACGGAAGGCGTCATCCGCTATACGACGGACGAATCGACCCCGACGGCTGAATCGACCGTCTATAACGAACCTTTCACCGTGGAAACAACGACGGTCGTCAATGCCAAGATGTTCAGCGACAAGGGTGAGAGCGTGAAGGTCATGGCGGTCTATAAAATTACGGACGGCAAGGGGAAGGAAAAATAACCCGAAGTTTCTCGATTTCATCCACAATCCGTTCCGCGCTGTGCCGCTGTGCCAGGAGGCCTATTTTTTCGCTCAGTGATTGCAGTTTGGCGGCATCATGGATAAGATTCAGTATGGTATCGGCCAGCAGTTGTTCGGCGTCGCTGTCGGTGATTACGACGGCTGCGCCTCTGCTGGCCACGGCGAGTGCATTTTTTGTCTGGTGGTCTTCCGCCACGTTGGGCGAAGGAATCAGTATGGCGGCCTTTTTCAGCAGGCAAAGTTCCGAAACCGAGCCTGCGCCTGCGCGCGAAACGACCAGGTCTGCCGCCGCATAGGCATAATCCATGCGCGTGATAAAATCGGCGCACCAGACGCGATTCGCCGTATTCACCTGTTCCAGAAGCTGCCGTATGTCGGCATAATAATGTTTTCCCGTCTGCCAGATGATTTGGATACCGGCGTCGAGCAGCCGTTTCAGTCCGTTTTGCATGCCGCGGTTGATTGTGCGCGCACCCAGACTGCCGCCGATGAGCAGCAGGGTTTTTCTGTCCGCTTGCAGTTGGAAATAATCCAGCGCGGCCTTTTTGTCTTCAAGGGCAGTCTCCAACTCTTTGCGCACGGGATTTCCGGTAACGACAATTTTGTCGGTCGGGAAAAACCGTTCCATTCCTTCGTAGGCCACGCAAATCGTGGCGGCGCGTTTGGCCAGCCGCTTGTTGGTTATCCCGGCATACGAGTTCTGCTCCTGAATCAGCGTCGAGACGCCCAGCGACGAGGCTGCCCACAGGGTGGGAGCGCTGGCATATCCGCCGACGCCGACGGCAATGTCGGGATTGAATGTGCGAATGATCTTTTTTGCCATGCGCAGGCTTTTGAGCAATCTGAACAGTACGGCGATGTTTTTCAACTTGTGGCTGCGGTCGAAACCGCTGACCGGCAACCCGACAATCTCGTATCCCGCCTTCGGGACACGTTCCATTTCCATGCGGTTGTCTGCCCCCACAAACAGGATTTTGGCATCGGGATGCCGCTGTCTGAACGTGTCGGCAATGGCAATGGCGGGAAAAATATGTCCGCCCGTTCCGCCGCCGCTTATGATGATTCTGTATGGTCTCATTCGTCTGTCCGATTAACTGTTGAGTCGATATTTTCATCTGCTGTTTCAGCCGTTTCCGTTTCGTCCGTTGCACTTTCATTTTCATTTTCGTCTCCGTCGTTGCCTTCACCTTCGCCTTCTTCCGTCTCTTCCTTCATGTCGATTCCTTTGCCCATTCCGGCTCCGAAATGGCTTATACTTAATATGATTCCCAGATAGACACAGGTCATTACCGTCGACGTGCCTCCCTGGCATATCAGCGGTAGCGGTTGCCCCGTCACGGGAAACAGGCCGACGGTCACCGCAATATTGGTAAACGCCTGTATCACGATCACCAGTCCGCAGCCCAGGACAAGGTATTGCGGAAAAAAGCTCTCGCATCGCCGGGCAATAATGCCGGCGCGTATGAGCAGCATGATGTAGAGAAGGATGACGCCGAGACCGCCCGCTATTCCCAGTTCTTCGATGATAATGGCATAAATAAAGTCGGAATAAGCCTGTGGCAAGACGTCGCGCTGTACGCTTTGTCCGGCGCCTTTGCCCAAAATACCGCCGCGCGCAATCGCTATTTTGGCATGGTTGATCTGATAGTTGTCGTCCGTAATGATGAAAACGGAGTCGTTTTTCGCCGACGCTGCCCGCTGTGCGTCTTCCGCTCTTTTGGACTCGGACGATTGTTCGGGATTGAGAAACCTGGTGATACGTCCCACCCCTGTGGCGGCGCGGGGCATATATTTATTTACCGTATCGGGCGGCATGACGGAAATCAGCAGCGCCACGATCAATGCGGTGGCAAGCGTCGAGAGCAGCAGTTTCCCCAGTTTTTTGAGCGGGATATGCCCGATAAACATCATCATGTAGCAAACGACGCCCAGCAGGATGGCAGTGGAAAGGTTTCCGTAAGCAATAAGGACACAGACAGGAATGATGCCCCAAAGGATGATTTTGAATATCGCGGAATCGCTCATTTTACCTCGCTTGCTCAGCCAGTATGCCACGTAGACGACACAGGCAAATTTCGCCACCTCGGACGGCTGAAACTGAAATCCGAAAAGCTCCAGAAAACGGGTCGAACTGTGTACGTTCATCCCTACAAAAGGCGTAATCAGAAGCATCAGTCCGGCAATCGGCAGCAGGAGAATGGCCAGCGAGAAAAACTTGTAATGTATATGGCTCAGCATGACAACCAGTATAGCCCCAAAAGACAGAATCGCGGTGTGCTTGATTATCGGAAGCCAGAAATTGGATTTCGCGAAAGCCTGCGCGCCGGTTGCACTGAACACCTCGATGAGCGACAGGCAGCAGAGCAGCAGGAAAATGACCCAGACGGAAATATCGCCGTAAAATATCTTTTTTATCAAATCGCTCTTTGTCATAACTGTCTCGCCAGGTTTTTAACACAATCCTTAAATTGACGGCCACGGTCTTCGTAATTCCTGAACAGATCGAAACTTGCACAGCAGGGCGAGAGCAGGACGGCATCTCCTTCCTGCGCAAAAGCAGCGGCCTGCTTCACGGCTTCTTCCATTGAGCGGGCATCGGCTATCTGCGCAATCTTACCGTCAAAAAACATATGCAGCGCGGCATTGTCGACACCCATAAATATCAGCGCCCGCACCTTTTCGCGCACCAGATGTTCGATTTCCGAATAGTCGTTACCCTTGTCCGTCCCGCCGAGGATGAGCGCCGTTTTCGTCTGCATACTCTGCAAAGCGTACCGGCAGGAATTGACATTCGTCGCCTTGGAGTCGTTGATATACTCGACGCCCCGGATGCAGGCGACCCGTTCCATCCGATGCTCCACGCCGCGAAAGTCGCCGAGCGAACGGCGAATATCCCCGTCGCCCGTACCGAGTATTCTGGCAGCAATAATCGCCGCCATCGAGTTATACAGGTTGTGCACGCCCTTGAGCGCGAGTTCGCTTTGCTTCATCGAAAAGACGTCGCCGGACGTAGTATTGACAACCAGTTCGCCGTCTTTCACATATCCGCTCAGCGCGGGATTGCAGTTGTCCGAAAACGGATACAGCGCGGCTCTCGGCGGATGTTTCTCGATTTCGCGGGTGATGACGCGGTCTCCGTTCCAGAAGATGAAAGCATCCTGCTCCGTCTGATTGCGGAGAATACGAAATTTGGCATCCACATATTTTTGAAAGTCACAATGATACCGGTCTAAATGGTCGGGCGTAATGTTTAGCAGGACGGCAATGTCTGCCTTGAAATCGTACATGTTGTCCAACTGAAAACTGCTCAGTTCAATCACATAATAATCGTGAGGCGACTCGGCTGCCTGGAGCGCAAGGCTGTTTCCCACATTACCCGCAAGCCCGACATCTGCACCCGCCTGCTTTAAGATATGGTATGTCAGCGTGGCGGTTGTCGTTTTGCCGTTGCTGCCTGTGATGCAAATCGTCCGCGAACGGATATACCGGCCTGCAAATTCGATTTCGGAAACGACGGGTATGTTTTGCGCCAAAACAGCCTGCATGATAGGCGTCCTGTCGGAGATGCCCGGACTTTTGACAATCTCGTCCGCCTGCAGAATCCGCTTCTCCGTATGCCGGTTTTCTTCCCACGCGATGTGGTGCGCATCCAGCAATGTCCTGTATTTGGGCTGAACGGTCGAAAGGTCGGACACAAAAACATCAAACCCTTTGGCTTTGGCCAGCACCGCAGCCCCCACGCCGCTTTCGCCTCCTCCCAGTATGACAATTCGTTTGCTCATTCTCTTACCTGACTTTTAGCGTGATGATTGTAATTGCCGCCAGAATGATGCCTATCATCCAGAAACGCACTACAATTTTCGATTCCGGGATGATGTGAATCGGCCGCTGCAGCAGCGCCTGTATCCCGGCATTGCCCCGCTTCTGGAAATGATGATGCAGCGGCGTCATTTTGAATATTCTGCGACCTTCGCCATATTTTTTCTTCGTAAACTTGTAGTACGATACTTGCAGCATCACCGAAAGGCTTTCGGCCAGAAAGATGCCGCAAAGAATCGGTATCAGCAGTTCTTTGCGTATGAGAATGGCAAAAACGGCGATGATTCCGCCCAGCGTCAGGCTGCCCGTATCGCCCATAAAAACCTGGGCAGGATAGGCGTTATACCAAAGGAAACCAATAGTAGCCCCGATAAACGCCGATGCGAAGATAACCAGTTCTTCCGCCCCGGGGATGAACATGATATTCAGGAAAGAGGCAAATTCGACATGCGACGACATGTACGCCAGCGTGCCCAAAGCCACTCCGATGATAGCGGAGCTTCCCGTTACAAGGCCATCCAGCCCGTCCGTCAGATTTGCACCGTTCGATACGGCGGTGACGATAAAGATGACAACCAGCACGAAAACGATACATGCCGCCACCGGTTGAAAGTCGCCCGTCCATTTGACTGATTGCGCGTAGTCGAAATTGTTGTTTTTCATGAATGGAATCGTCGTTTGAGTCGATTTGATATGCGTGGTATGGATTTGTACTTTTTCTACGTTTTCCTGATTGCGAACCGTCCTGTTTTCCCCAATCACTACGTTGGGACTGAAAAAGAAAATCAACCCTACAATCAGTCCGAGACCCACCTGGGCGATGATCTTGAACCGCCCGTGCAACCCTTCCTTGTCTTTTTTGAACACCTTGATATAGTCGTCCACAAAACCGAGACTGCCCATCCACAAGGTTGTTATTATCATTATGATCAAATATATATTATTTATTCGCGAAAAGAGCAGCACGGGCGCCAGTATGGCGATGATGATAATAATGCCGCCCATGGTCGGCGTGCCTTTTTTACTTGTTTGCCCTTCGACGCCCAAATCTCTGATTGATTCGCCGATTTGCAGAGATTTCAGTTTGCTGATGATGCGGTGCCCTATCATTGTCGAGATGAAGAGCGAAAAGATAAGCGCACAAATGGCGCGAAACGAAATGTATCTGAACACTCCCGCGCCGGGGAAGTCGAATTGTAAATCCAGATAATTGAACAGGTCGTACAGCATTGATTATGATTTATGTTGCGATGCAAAAATGTTTTTTATTATCTCCCGGTCGTCAAAATGATATTTCACGCCTTTAATCTCCTGATAGTCTTCATGTCCTTTTCCGGCGACAAGGACGACGTCGTTTTTTTGCGCCAGTTGCATCGCCGCTGCAATCGCCTGTTTGCGGTCGGTGATGCGGAGCGTGCGATTCAGTTCGTTGCGGTTCAGCCCGTTTGCCATATCGCGGATGATGTCGTCCGGTTCTTCAAAACGGGGATTGTCCGACGTCAGAATGAGCTGGTCGCTCAGCCGGCAGGCTTCTTTTGCCATTAGCGGACGTTTACCTCCGTCGCGGTTGCCGCCTGCGCCTACGACGGTGATAATGCGACCGTTGCCGTTCAGCACTTCATGAATGCCGTTCAGCACGTTCGTCAAGGCGTCGGGCGTGTGTGCATAATCTACAACGGCGGTGTAGCCCAGCGGCGAACGAATGGTCTCGAACCGCCCCGGCACAGGATGCAAAGCGCTGAGCGCGACGAGTATTTCTTCCGGATCTTCGCCCAGCGCCACGGCCGTGCCGTAGACGGCAAGCAGATTGAAGGCATTAAACCGGCCTGCGAAATGCACATTTACTTCGCGTCCGTTTATTGAAAGTTCGGAACCTTCGAAATGCGATTCCAGCATTTTCCCTTTGAAATCGGCCAGCGTCTGCATCGAACAGGTATATTTCTTCGCCGCGGTATTCTGCAACATGACAAGTCCCGACCTGTCATCAATATTGGTGACTGCAAAAGCGGAGGCGGGCAGATTGTCGAAAAATGTCTTCTTCGCCTTCAGGTAGTTTTCGACCGTACGGTGATAATCCAGATGGTCGCGCGTCAGGTTGGTAAAGATGCCGCCACGGTATGTGATGCCGCTGATTCTTTTCTGGTCGACGGCGTGCGAACTCACTTCCATGAAAGCGTATTCGCATCCTTCCGCTACCATTTGCGCCAGCAGCGCATGCAGCGTATCGGCGTCGGGCGTGGTATGGTTTGTCGCCAGCGGCTTGCCGTCGATATAGTTGCAGACCGTTGAAATCAATCCGGCTCTGTATCCCAGCCTGCGGAAAAGTTCGTACAGGACGGTGGCGACCGTCGTTTTCCCGTTTGTGCCGGTCACGCCGACCAGCGCCAGTCCGGACGACGGATGGCCGTACCACGCATCCAGCAGGATGCCCAGCGCTTCGGCCGTGTCGGGAACGACGACAAACGGGATGGATTTATCCGCGTCGGGAGGAACGTGTTCGCACACAACTGCGGAAGCGCCTTTTTCGATGGCGTCGCCGATGTAGTTGTGTCCGTCGACTGTCGTTCCTCTGACGGCGACAAACACGTTTCCGTTTTCCACCTTCCTCGAGTCGGAACAGATACCCGAAACCGGGAAACCGGCGTCGTGGCCGGCCGTTATCCGCGCGGAGGGCAAGAATGTCATCAATGCATTCAGGTTCATATCTCTATAAATTAGTTTTTTAATACGATGGTAACAGTCCGGCCTTTCACAACGCGCGTTCCCGGGGGGGAGGACTGGGATACAACTTTTCCCCATCCCGACAGGCGAACGTTCAGCCCGCATTTCTCCAGCGCGTAAACGGCGTCTTTCGCGCCCATTCCCTCTACGTTGGGCACAAGGCCGTCTCTGACGGGTATTTCCTGCATATTGACAGATTGTGTTGCCATATTCCGTTTGCCCGATACATATTCGAACTTGATCGGGCCTGAAGTCCTGACATCCAGTTCGTCCAGTATATACGCCAGTGATTTTGCATGACCGTTTTTGACTTCGGGGATGTATATTCCTGCCGAATCGGGTTTCATCGAGCGGACGATTATTTTCGTCTGGCAGGAATAGATTTTTTCTGCAATGGTCTTGAATACCGTGCCGCACATCAGTCCGCCCGACGGATAGCCGGACGGGCGGTGCATGAAGACGATACATGAATACTGCGGTTCGTCGGCCGGGAAATAGCCGCAGAACGAAACGTTGTGACCGTATATCGTGCCGTTTTTGTCGATAAGCTGAGCCGTTCCCGTCTTTCCGGCGATGGAAACGGACTTCGAAAAGGCTGCGTTTCCCGTTCCTTTTTCGACGGCATTCGTCAACATGCTCCGGATAATTTTCAACACCCTGTTCGAACAGACGGGCGAAACAACCGTTTGGGTTTTGAAGCGGTCGACAACTTTTCCGTCGCGCTGAATTTCTTTGGTGAAGATGGGGCGAATCATTTTGCCGTTGTTGGCAATGGCGTTGTAGAAAGCCAGCGTATATATCGGGGGCATCTGCACTTCCGTGCCGTACGACATGCGCGGAAGCGACTGGTCTGACCAGCCCGCCTTGCCCGGCATGGATACTTTGGGACGTCCCGAGCCCGAAATTTCAAGGTCCAAATCGGCGAAGACGCCGATACGTTCCAGTCCGGCAATGAATTTTTGCGGATCGTGTTCGTAGCCTTCCAGGACGATTTTGGCCATACCCACATTGGATGAATACCAGAGCGCCTGTTCTGCCGAGATTGCACCGTATCCTCCTTTGTTGTAGTTGTGGTCTCTGATAGGGCGGTTTTTATACATATACAGGCCGTTGCCGGTATTCAGTGTTTTATCGGGCGTGCATACGCCGTCTTCGAGCGCGACCATCATGACGGCGGTTTTGAACGTCGAGCCGGGTTCATACTGTCCGTTGACCGCTCTGTTTTCCGATTCGGAATAGGAGCCGTCCGGTTCGCGTATCAGGTTTGTAATCGCTTTTATTTCACCTGTCTTTACTTCCATCACGATGGCGACCGCAGCCCGGGGCTGCACTTCTTTTACCTTGTTGAGGAGCGCTTTTTCGGTAATGTCCTGTATCTGCGTATCGATGGTCGTCATGATGTCAAACCCGTCGACCGGCTCTTCGTATAAAACATTTGCCAACTGTCTGCCGATCCGTACGGATCGCCGAAGCCCCGTCTCGCCGCGCAGCAGCGAATCGTATTTCAGTTCGAGACCTTTTACTCCTTTTGACAGGTTGTTCCAGTAATTTTCATCAATGTATCCGATGGTGCGCTCGGCCAGTGTGCCGAACAGTTTACGGCGTTCCATGTACTCTTTTTCATAAAAACCGCTTTTGTTTCTTCCCAGCCTGAAAAACGGATACTGTTTGATTTTTTTCAGTTGCAGATAAGATACTTTTTTCGCGGAAATCCTGAATTGCGTGCTGCCGGAATTCATGCCATTCTTTAAATGGGTTTTATAGCCGTTTACTGTGCGGTCTCCGAGATTTTTCGACAGATACCATGCAAGCGAGTCGATGCCATTGGTTGCGGAATTGAGAAACGAGTCTTTGGGAAATCTGTTACCTAACTTGAAATCCATGTAAAGTTCATACATATGCATGCTGGTAGATATCAGTTTGCCGTCCGAAGAATAGATATTGCCACGGTTTGGGATGACCACTTTCATCGGTATCCGGTTCTGCTCTTTCCGCCACGTACGCATCCATTTATCGCCATCCACACAGATTATCCTGAAAAGGCACACAAGAATCCCCGCCACTACCGGAAACAGTAGCAGTATGATTATGCCGTAACGTATCACTATGTTCGTTTTGGCTGTTACCCTTTCAAATTCTTCGTCTTGCGGTGTCGTGTGCATACTTTGTTCTATTTGTACAGTACGTAGGGCGGCGTCTGGGCGCTCTCGATTCCAATGCCCTGTTTTTTTACCATTTCTTCGATCTCGGACAGGCGGTTGCTGCCCGTCAGTTCGCTCGATATGGCAACGGACTGATTCTTCAGATTGCGCAATTCTTCTTCCAGAAAGGCTATTTCGCGCAGTTTCATAAGGCAGATAGACCTGTTGGCGATCATGACAAACAGCAGGAAGGCAAGCCAGCCAATCTTAACCGTGTTCTTGACGATGAAGTCTTTTTTCAGCACGTCGCCGGTTATGAAGGACTGGAAGGATAAATGATTTTCTTTATTCTTCTTATGCAATTGTTTTTTTCGGTTCATAATATTGTTTTTTTTCTGCGATTCGTAGCTTGGCGCTTCGTGCGCGCGGATTGGTTTCAATCTCTTCGGGCGAAGGGGTTATCACTTTGCTGTTAACCGGGAGGAACGGCGCCGAGCGGTTTCCGAAGAAATCGGACTGGCTTTCTCCGTCGAAATTTCCTGTACGGAAAAAGTTTTTTACCATCCTGTCTTCCAGCGAGTGGTATGTGATGACGACCATCCGGCCTCCGGGTTTCAGGATATGCAATGCCTGATTCAGCATTTCGCGCAGTGTCTGCATTTCGTCGTTCACATGGATGCGTAATGCCTGAAAAACCTGCGCAAGAAACTTTTTGTCGTTTACACGTCCTGCAAAGGGTCTGACAATCTGCAGCAAATCGGTTGCCGTGCGTATGGGCGACGCGGCGCGCGCTTCCACAATCCGGGCGGCCAGTTTGCGGGCAACTTTCAACTCGCCGTAAAGATAAAACGCCGTGGCCAGCGTTTCTTCGGAACCGGTATTGAGGATGTCGGCAGCCGTTTTTCCCGCGCGGTTGTTCATGCGCATGTCCAGCAGGCTGTCGAATCTGAATGAGAAGCCGCGCGTCGCGTCGTCGAAGTGGTGCGACGACACGCCCAGGTCGGCCAGAATACCGTCGACCTGCGACACGCCATGATAGCGCATAAAATTCAGTAAATAACGGAAATTGCTGCGGACAAAGACAAAACGGCTGTCGGCGGGTATATTCGCTTCCGTATCTGCATCCTGGTCGAATGCATAAAGTTTCCCCATGCTACCCAGACGTTCCAGAATGCCGCGGGCATGACCGCCGCCTCCGAATGTGAGGTCGACGTAAATACCCGAAGTCTGAATATCCAGACCGTTCAGACTTTCATCAAACAGAACCGGAACATGATAGCATACTCCATGCATAAAATTACGTTTTAATTGTTTGTAAATATATACCGGTGCAAAGATAGCAGAAGTTGCCCGAATATCAATTTTTTTTTAACCCGCATTGCAGCATTTCCCTCCGGAGACAGGAATTTCGAGTAAAACAGGCCTGCTATCGGGTGCATTTAAGCGCAGGCTTTCCGTGCCGTTGAGTGCGGCATTCCTGATGACGCGGCTGACGGGTTGGCAACAGCGCGCGTGACATAGTAATGACGCGAGTGGCGACATAGTAATGACGCGAGTGGTGTCATAGTAATGTCGCGTTCGCGTCATTACCAACTCGCGGGCAGTGTCATGGTAATGTCGCGGGCAGCGTCGCAATTGAGACGGGAAGAGTTGGACTAAAGCCCTGCGAGACGCGGTGAAAGTGATGTGATTCTGCCGGAAGGCCTGCCAGTGACATGTTTCGTTATTTACTTATTATCAGCCCGCTGGATTGCTTCGTGCTTACCAATGGCGCCGGACGCCATTGCCTGCAACAACAGCATTCCCGTCATTCTTTAACCGCAGAGGCACAAAAG
>JAIRLL010000017.1 GCA_031259505.1 Tannerella sp. | reverse complement strand
TCAGGTACCCGGCAATTTTTATAAACGACCGGATGTGGCGGCAGCGGGCGGAATCTTCGAGTTCGCGACACAGCCTGTCGAAGCGACTGTCCGGATATATATATATGTAGTATGTCTTCTCGGGAACGAAATTGGGTGCGACAAGCAGGTAGGCGCCGGCAAATACAACAAAAAACACCGCCAGCAGGACAGCGAGGATATATACGGCAGAACGTCTTCCGAAATTCATTTTATTCATTACTTACTTCATTTTTGTATGCACCTGCAAAAGTACGCATTTTTTTCGCGCCGGAATATTTTTTTATTAAACGGTTGATAATTCGTTCAATAAAATTTGAGAAAACATATACATGTTATATTTTTTGATGCCTGAAAATTATTTTTTTTGAGATAATGTTTTGCAGTAATAAAAAAGGTATTAATTTTGCATCGTTGCCACAATGAACAGGGCATGTGATGCGGATTAAAACAGAATGTGTCTTGATTCGGAATAACGGGAAAAATCATAATTGTAAATTAACCGAATAATATTTTTCTCTCGATGGGAGTGTCGTAGACAGCATTCCCATCACTCTCTCGGGCAGGAGTTCGGCGTGATGTCGAGTTCCTGTCTATTTTTTTCCAGAGATTTTTCATACCTTTGTCCGCGCAAAAAAAAATGGAAGATAAGCAAACATATCTGGAACAGCTTAACGGACAGCAAAAAGAAGCTGTACTGTATAACGACGGTCCGTCGCTCGTTGTGGCGGGAGCCGGTTCGGGCAAGACGCGCGTCCTGACGAACAAGATTGTCTACCTGCTCGAACAGGGAATGCCTCCCTACAGCATTCTCGCACTCACCTTTACTAACAAGGCCGCACGCGAGATGAAAAACCGCATCGCCGCGCTGACAGACGAACAGGCGGCAAAATGGCTGTGGATGGGCACGTTTCACTCCATCTTTTACCGCATCCTGCGCTACGAATCGGAAGCCGTCGGATACCCGCACGACTTCACCATCTACGACACGGCCGACACCAAAAGCCTTATCCGCAGTATCGTCAAGGAACTGCAACTGGACGACAAGGTCTACCGTCCGGGCTTGATACAGGGACGCATTTCGAATGCCAAAAACGCCCTGATTACGAGCCGCGCGTATGAGCACAACAGAGAGTATGGCCAGTACGACGAGAAGCTGCATATCCCTCTTTTCGGCGAGATATACAGACGCTATCAGGAACGTTGCTTTCAGGCGGGAGCAATGGATTTCGACGAGTTGCTGATGCAGACCAACCTCCTTTTCCGCGACCATCCCGACGTGCTGGAGAAATATCAGAGCAAGTTTCTGTTTGTGCTGGTGGACGAATATCAGGATACGAATTTCGCACAGCATCTGATCGTGACGCGCCTGTGCGAGAAACGGCGCCGGATATGCGTGGTCGGCGACGATGCGCAAAGCATCTACTCGTTTCGTGGCGCCAATATCGACAACATGCTGCGCTTCAAAGACAACTATCCCGAATGTCGCATATTCAAACTGGAACAGAATTACCGTTCGACGCAAAACATCGTCAATGCGGCGAACAGCCTGATAAATAAAAACAGGGGACAGATACACAAGACTGTTTATTCGCACAACGAACCGGGCAGCAAAATCGGCGTGCAGCCGGCGCAGTCCGATTACGAAGAAGGACACATGATTGCTTCGCAGATAGCCAGTACGCATCGCCGCGAACAGTGCGCCTACGCCGATTTTGCCGTGCTGTATCGTACCAACGCCCAGTCGCGCGTGATTGAAGACGCGCTCCGCAGCCGCGGCATTGCATACAAAATCTACGGTTCGCAATCGTTCTACCAGCGAAAGGAAGTCAAAGACGTCATCGCCTATTTCCGCATGGTCGTCAATCCGCACGACGGGGAGGCGCTCAGGCGGATTATCAATTTTCCGGCGCGGGGCATCGGCGATACAACCGTCGGCAGGTTGTTTGCGGCCGCTTCGATACACCGGGTCAGCGCCTGGACAGTCCTCTGCTCGCCTGCGGAATACAACCTCCCCGTCAACGCGGGGACACTGCGCAGGCTTGACGATTTCGGCCACATGATGCAGGAACTGATTGACGAAAACGGCAAACAGTCTGCCGTCGATATGGCGAAACTTGTCGTGAATCGCAGTGGTATTATGACGGAGTTTTTTCAGGACAGGACGCTCGAAAACATCAACCGCCAGGAAAATCTTCAGGAGGTGCTCAAAGCCATTGTCGAGTTCAGCCACAACAGGCGCGAGGAAGGCGTCGAACAGGTGTCGCTGACCGACTTCCTTGTCGAAATATCGCTGATAACCGATCAGGATCAGGATGCCAGCGAACATGCCGACAAAGTTATGCTGATGACGGTTCATGCCGCAAAAGGGCTTGAATTTGACCATGTCATCATCTCTGGAATGGAGGAAAACCTGTTTCCTTCGCTGATGTCGGCGGACGAACAGCGCGCCATCGAGGAAGAAAGACGCTTGTGCTACGTGGCCATCACAAGGGCAAGGAAAAGCTGTACCATCACCTACGCAAAGTCGCGTTTCCGGAACGGAAAAACCAGTCCCTGCACGCCAAGCCGCTTTTTGAAAGACATTGACCCGCAATTCCTCGACTTGCCCGAAAAACAAGTCTTTATGCCGCCGGCTGCGAGAGACGCCAGGTATGAAAGAATTGTCATAAACGGGTCTTATTCCGCGCAGAATATGCGGAAAATACATGAGTATCCGCATTTGAGCAGAATACAGGCATCCGATAACCGTCAGGAAGAAAACATACAGACACTGTGCGGTTTAAGTGTAGGCGACAGCATCTGTCACAACCGTTTCGGCAAGGGAAAAATCCTTTCGTTCGAAGGCAGCGGCGCCGATGCCAAAGCAATCATCCTGTTCGATCATCTGGGAAAAAAGAGCCTGCTGCTGAAATATGCCCAATTAACAAAAAATTAGCACAATGATAGACATACAGTCGATACCGTCACCCTGCTATGTGCTCGAAGAGCGCCTTCTGCGAAGGAATCTTGAATTGATAAAGCGGGTAAAAGAACGTGCCGGCGTGGAAATTATCCTTGCTCTGAAAGCATTTGCGCTGTGGAAAACGTTTCCCGTCGTCCGCGAATACATTTCCTGTGCGACAGCCAGTTCGGTTCACGAAGCACGGCTGGTATTCGAAGAAATGGGTAGCCGGGCACATGCCTGTTCGCCCGCTTATACCGAAAAAGACATCGCCGGGCTGCTGCAATACAGCAGTCATATCACGTTCAATTCCGTACGGCAATTCAATCAGATGTATCATTTAGTGAAGGCGGACGGAAATCGCGTTTCGTGCGGATTGCGTATCAATCCCGAATATTCGGTCGTGAAGACAGCCCTGTATGATCCTTGCATGACGGGTTCGCGTCTCGGCGTCACAAGCGACATGCTGAGAAACTCTTTGCCTGAAGGCATCGAAGGGTTGCATTTCCACGCGTTGTGCGAATCGTCGTCGTATGATCTGGCAAACATGCTCGAGGCGGTGGAGAAACGTTTCGGACATTTCCTGCCGTACGTCAAATGGCTGAACATGGGTGGCGGCCATCTGATGACACACGAGGATTACGACGCAGACCATCTGATCGCACTGCTCGTCTCGTTCCGGGCCAAATATCCGAATCTGCAAATCATCCTCGAACCGGGCAGCGCTTTTGTCTGGCGGACGGGATTCCTGCTGACGACGGTGGTCGATATCGTTGACAACAGGGGAATCCGGACGGCAATCATTGATGCCTCGTTCACGTGCCACATGCCCGACTGTCTCGAAATGCCGTACCGTCCGACCATCCGCGATGCAATGGAACCGGCGCCGGACAAACCGGCGTACCGTATCGGCGGATGCAGTTGCCTGAGCGGCGACTATATGGGCGACTGGTCGTTCAAATCACCGCTGAAAACAGGCGACAGGCTGATATTTGAAGACATGATTCACTATACGATCGTCAAAACGACAATGTTCAACGGCATACCGCATCCGTCCATTGCCGTGTGGACAGCGGCCGACGAACTGAAAATACTCCGCACCTTCTCGTACGAGGACTATCGGGACAGGATGGATTGAGGCATATCCGTTTTCTGCGCCTGTATTCGTGAAGTGTTGTCTTGTCGAAAACGGATGCGGATCAATACCGCTGTGCACGCATCCCGTCGCAGACTCCCCGCCAATTTTGCAAGACGTATTTCCGTTCATTTTTCGAAAAACAGATTGTTATCCTGTTTAATCGTTTCAGATGTGTTTTGTTGAAACTCATTAACAGGCGCAACATGTGGACATTTTTGTCCGTCAAACTGTTGAACAGGTTTTCTCATGACGGAAATTCCCGATGCGGATATTTTACGGAAAAAAGTCGTTTCCGTTTGTCGGGAAACCTTTATCTTTGCTGATGTATTAAAGGCATTTTATTAAACGGGAATCATGATGGATAAACTTAAACTGATAACGGACGACCCCTGGTTAACGCCATACAGCGAAGCCATTGAAGGCCGATACATGTATGCGGTCGAAAAGGAAGCGGAGCTTACGGGCGGCGGCAGGCAAACGCTGGCCGATTTCGCATCGGGATATCTGTATTTCGGACTGCACAGGACGCCCGAAGGCTGGGTCTTGCGCGAATGGGCGCCCAATGCTACGGCCGTTTACCTGATCGGCATATTCAACGGCTGGCAGAAAAGCGAAGATTTCCGCTTCAGCCGGAAAGAGAACGGCAACTGGGAAATCACACTTCCCGCAGATGCCATTCATCACGAAGACCTGTACAAGTTGCTGATAGAGTGGGAGAGAGGCTGCGGCGAACGCATTCCCGCCTGGTGTCGTCGCGTGGTGCAGGACGAGCATACCAAGATTTTTTCGGCTCAGGTATGGGAGCCTCCCGTCCCGTATACTTTTATGCATCGGCAGTTCAGACCCGACACTTCGCCGTTGCTGATTTACGAATGTCACATCGGCATGGCAACGCAGGAGGAAAAGATCGGTACATACGAAGCGTTTCGTACACAAGTGCTGCCCCGCATAGCCAAAAACGGATACAACGCAATACAAATCATGGCGATACAGGAACATCCCTACTATGGTTCGTTTGGCTACCATGTGAGCAGTTTCTTTGCCGCTTCGTCGCGTTTCGGTACGCCCGACGAGTTGAAACGCCTCATCGACGACGCACACCGTTTGGGCATTGCCGTGATAATGGACATTGTGCACAGTCATGCCGTCAAGAATGAAGTCGAAGGACTGGCACGCTTCGACGGCACGCCCTACCAGTATTTCCACGCAGGAGAGCGGCGAGAACACAGCCAGTGGGATTCGCTCTGCTTCAACTACGGCAAAAACGAAGTCCTGCATTTCCTCCTGTCCAACTGCAAATTCTGGCTCGAAGAATACCGTTTCGACGGATTCCGTTTCGACGGCGTCACGTCGATGCTTTACCTGAGTCACGGCATGGGCGAAGCGTTTACCCACTACGGCGATTACTACAATGGACGCCAGGACGATGACGCCATCGCATACCTGATGCTTGCAAACAGACTGATACACGAAGTCAATCCTCGCGCCATCACGATTGCCGAAGAAGTGAGCGGCATGCCCGGACTGGCAGCCGGGATCAGTGACGGCGGTTACGGCTTCGACTACCGCATGGCAATGAATATCCCCGATTTCTGGATTAAAACGTTGAAGGAGAATAAAGATGAAGAGTGGCGACCGTCTACCGTCTGGTGGGAAACGACCAATCGCCGCGCCGACGAAAAAACCGTCAGCTACGCCGAAAGCCACGACCAGGCGCTGGTAGGCGACAAGACCATCATCTTCCGGCTGATCGATGCCGACATGTACTGGCACATGCAGGTGAACGACCCGAACATGACGGTCGACCGCGGCATCGCGCTGCACAAAATGATTCGCCTCGTGACGGCCACTACCATCAACGGCGGATACCTCAATTTCATGGGAAATGAATTCGGACATCCCGAATGGATCGATTTCCCGCGCGAAGGCAACGGCTGGTCGTACAAGTATGCCCGCCGCCAGTGGCATCTTGTCGACGACATGAACCTCAAGTATCACTGTCTGGGCGACTTCGATCACGCCATGCTGGCGCTTATCCGCAGTGTGAAGAATTTTCAGGCGGTTCCCCTCCAAAAAGTTTGGGACAACGACGGCGACCAGGTGCTGGCCTACATGCGGAACGACCTCCTGTTCGCCTTCAATTTCAACCCTCACCGTTCGTTCGAGGACTATGGTTTTCTGACGCCCGCAGGCAAATATCGCGTCGTGCTGAACACGGACGACGTGCGTTTCGGCGGTTTCGGGCTTACCGACGACACGATAGAGCACGCAACGCACTACGACCCCCTGTTCGAAAACGAAGGCAAGGAATGGCTGAAACTCTATCTCCCCGCCCGTACGGCAATGGTTTTAAAACGAATATAAACAGTCAATCATGTATCCATTCATATTTAAACCTCTACTGAAGGAAAGAATCTGGGGCGGAAACGATATCCGTCTCTTCAAAAAACTGCCTCCGGGCAACGATAAAACAGGCGAGAGTTGGGAACTTTCGCATGTCGAAGGAAATTATTCGATTGTGGCCAACGGCGCGCTGGAAGGAAAGTCGATAGACGATTTAATCGAGACATTCGGCGCCGCACTGCTCGGTGGAAAGGTGTTCCGGCAGTTCGGGAAAAGGTTTCCACTTCTGATAAAATTCATTGATGCGCAAGACAATCTTTCGATACAGGTGCATCCCGGCGACGAACTTGCATGGAAACGTCATCACTCGTTCGGCAAGACGGAGATGTGGTACGTAATAAAGGCAGCACGCGGCGCGGCGCTTTACAGCGGCTTTTCGCGACGGATAGATGCCGATGAATACGTCCGCCGCGTGGCCGACAACAGTTTTATGGATGTGCTGCAACGTTGCGAAGTGGCGGCAGGCGACGTGTTTTTTCTACCTGCCGGACGCGTACATGCCATCGGCACAGGCTGTTTTATCGCCGAGATACAGCAGACGAGCGACATCACCTATCGCATCTACGACTACGACCGCAGAGACGCCCAGGGTAATGCCCGCGAACTGCACGTCGAAGAAGCCAGGGACGCCATCGATTACACCGTGTATCCCGACTGCCGCACGGCTTATGAGCCGGCCGAAAACAGTCCCGTGCAATTGGTGCAGTGCAAATATTTTACGACCAGTCTGCTATCCGCAGACAAAACGCTTAAAAGAGATTTCGCGACGCTCGATTCCTTCGTCATATATATCCTGACGGAAGGCAATGCAACAATTCGTGACGACAGTGGCAACGAATTGACCGTCTGCCGGGGACAAACCATTCTCATCCCCGCCGCCACGCAGTGGGTGGAAATCATCCCTTCGCCGCGCGTCAAATTGCTGGAAACGTATATCGGCGACTGAGGAATTCAAAACTCAAAACTCAAAAGATAAAATGAACCTTATACAAACAGGCGGGTTGATTGTATGGACGGCCTTCTACGGCAACTGTTTTGCCAAAGTGCTTGTTCATAGGCGAAAAGGTGTCCGGACGGATATGTTCGCCGGAGGGCGTAAGAGTGAAATGACGCTGCATGTCGAAAAAATGCTGAAACGCAGCGTATACGCGATAGCATTCATCCAGTTGTGCAGCATTTTCATTTCCGATCCGGTGATTGCATGGATATTGCCGCAGTCCTGTCGCCTGGTCGGACTGGGTTTGGCATGGCTCGGTTTGATCGTTTTCTGCGTCGCCATGTATACGCTTCGCAACAGTTGGCGCGTTGGATTCGCCGTCGACGAACAAACGTCGCTCGTCACAAACGGCATCTACCGTTACAGCCGCAATCCGGCTTTTTTGGGATTCGATATGCTGTACATCGGTCTGGCGGTGGCGTTTTGCAACGGGATTCTGATTTTTATTTCACTTATGGGGGTGGTATTGATGCATTTGCAAGTCATCGAGGAAGAAAAACATCTATCTGGACATTTCGGCGAGGCTTATCAGGCTTACAAAAAGCGTACGCCGCGTTATTTTTTCTTTTAATGGCCATTTGACCGTGTATACATGCTCCACGTTTTCATCGTGAAAATCCCCCGACGGACAAGCCGCCGGGAGATCAATCAAAGGAAACGAAAAGATGTCATATAAAGAGACAGTAAAATGAATAAAAAAAAAGATGGAAATGCATGCAAATTCGTTTGTTTTCGCAAATCATTTTTCATTTTACAGCATTCTTTTCAATGTAAAATATCGTTTATTGTCAATATACACAAAGCACGAAGCCGTTCATCCGTTGTTGTTATATTGTGCACGGAACAGATATGTCTGTCCAAACACGGATGTAAACATGTTGCAACTCCTTGATTCTTTAAGTTTTTAAATCTTTGAACTGCAAATTCGGTTCACAAAATTACGCCGCATTCGATATAGCCTGATACAAAGTTACAACATTTCATACACTTTTCCAAATATAAAAGTTACATCGAACGAAATTTTCATGCCGAATAAGGCATTATTTTAATACGAGTTCCCAGTCGCCCACATCCAGCCAGCGTTCGAATTTCCATCCGACCTGCCTGAAATGCGATGCTTTCGTAAAACCCAGTTTTTCGTGCAGCGCGATGCTTTCGTCGTTCGGAATGGTGATGCAGGCTATTATTGCGTGAATGCGCTTTTGGATCAAAGCCTCCGTCAGCCTGTTCATAAGCGCCGTGCCCACACCTTCGCGTATATGGTCGGGCGAAACATATACCGTCGATTCCACCGTATGGCAGTACGCTTTGCGTTTTTTCCACAGCGTAGCATAACAGTAACCGACGATGAAGCCGTCTTTTTCGTATACAAAATAGGGGTATTCGGTCGAAGTGCGGACAATCCGTTCACGCATCTCCTCCTCGGAAACAAGCTCGGTCTCGAACGTGATGGCTGTGTGCACCACATAATAATTGTATATCGCGGCAATTGCCTCCGCGTCTTCTTTTCTTACTTTTCGAATCATATTTCTTCGATTAATTCGTAAATAATTACACTGTATCTTTGAATTTTTGATTTTTTGAGCTGTAAACCCGTGCATATAGTCATACTTACGCATGTGCATCAGTTAGCCGGTCAATTCGCTGTATGCAGGAATTTCCTTCAGGTAAGCGTATGTAGCGTTGTCGTAATCCATCCGGCAGCCGTAGTGTTCCAGTCCATTACTGACCAGCAGACAATCGACATGCAGCGAAATGTTATAGTGCGCAATCTGTTCAAAAACATCCTGCGTAATACGGACGCCCGGCGCCTTGTATTCAATAATGGCGACAGGTTTTAGATCGCAATCGTATACAACCGTATCACAGCGCTTTGTCTGATTATTCAACGAAACGGTCACTTCGTTGGCAAGCAGTTCCTTTGGATAACCTTTTTCTGTAATCAGATAATTCACAAAATGTTGCCTGACCCATTCTTCGGGCGTCAAAGTCACATGTTTCCGTCGTATCGGGTCGAAAATGAAACGTTTTCCATTTTTCTGCGATATTTTCGGGTCGAAATATGGTAGATTTAACAAATTCATTTCGTATATTTGCTCGATTATTTCGCCAAAGATAAATGATTTATTAAAACAAAACAAGTATTTACCGAAAATTGACAGTTTTGAACGATGGCTAAGGAAGCATACACGTATGAAACAATTTGTGCCGATATAAAAGCCGGCAAATATGTGCCGATATATTTTTTGATGGGCGAAGAGCCGTATTTTATCGACAAAATAACCGAGTTGCTGATTGATAATGTATTGCCTGACGATTCCCGTACGTTCGACCAGCATATTTTATACGGTGCAGATACCAGAGCGGTCGATATTATCCATGCGGCAAAGCAGTTTCCGTCGATGATGTCGGAACGCCGTCTGATCGTCGTTCGCGAAGCCCAGTTGGTGAAAGGACTTGAACTGCTGGAAAATTATGTGAAACAGCCTTTGGCGTCTACCGTGCTGGTAATCAACTATAAATACAGTAAATACGACGCCGGAGTGAAAAGCGGCGAGAAAAAGAAAGCGTTTATGGCGGCTATCAGGAAAAACGGCATTTTATTTGATTCGGAAAAGATACGCGATTACAGGATGCCGGCTTTTATCCATAACACGCTGAAAGCCCGTACCATAACTGCCGATGAAAAGTCCGTTCGGATGCTGGTTGAGCATCTGGGCAATGATTTGTCTCTTCTATCAAAGGAATTGGACAAACTGTCTATTCTGTTGTCTGCCAAATCAATAAATCATATTACGCCTGAAATCGTCGAAGCGAATGTGGGCATCAGCAAGGAATACAACAATTTCGAACTGGTCAATGCCATTGCGAAAAAAGACATCCTGAAAGCAAACCGTATTATCCGGCATTTCGGACGCAATCCCAAAGTGTATTCGATTCAAAAGACGTTGCCGCTGCTTTTCAATTATTTTGTCAATCTGTTGATTTGCCATTACGAAAACGACAAATCGGAAAGCGCCATCATGAAAACCCTCAATTTTCATCATTATATGCAGACAACAGACTACAAGGAAGGGTTACGGCATTTTTCCGGAAAAAAAGTTTTCAATATCATCCACGAAATCCGGATTGCCAGCGCGCGTGCGAACGGGTACGGCGCCACATCGCATACAACCAGTGATGATATTATGAAAGAATTGCTGTATAAGATTCTGCACTGATCGCAATACGCGAATCCGTTTTTTTCTCCTGAATACATACAAACGCACAACGGGCAGTGAATAATCGAATTCCTGTCCGAACGCACCTGATACGACAAATTGTCAGTAGCATATCAGACGACTTTAATAAAATGTATAAATATACACCCGCATCATTGTATACACAGGTATAATTCCACATATGTTGATAAATAATCATGCGATTATTGGATACAAATGTTTACCAGTAAAGCGCCACCATTATACTATTGTTTCTTGATACATTTGTATTCCGCATAAGAAAAACAATTGCATTTTCACATCATATATTATTGTAATTCAGTATAATAGCACAAATTTTGCAAAGTATTACTTTAATGTATTTCCTGCGAATTATCGAGTTTTGCCATAAATATAGTTTCGCAAAGACTTTCTTAAGCAGATAATACGATTAAAACCAGTATTTTATTTCGAATATTATAAGTAATGCTTGAATGACTGTCCGAGAGACGGGTGCTAAATATACACATGTTGATATATTGTTGTATACAATAGCATATACTTTTGTACTCGCTCTAAATATACAATTGTATTTTGATAATTCAATATTGTTATATATATTTGTAGACTGAATACGCGAACATTTGTTTGCTGTCATTTTGGCATAAATTTATTATTTAGATACAACGGCTATGAAAGATCGAATTATCCTGTTAATGGAAACGGAAGGATTTTCGCCATCTAAATTTGCGGACGAGATTGGTATCCAGCGGGCAGTCATTTCGCACATCACGACTGGCAGGAACGAACCCAGCAAAGATGTGATTGTCAAAATACTGGAACGTTTTCCCGACATCAGCTCCGATTGGCTGCTGCTGGGCAATGGCGATATGCGGCGTAATAAAACCGGCGAAGTTTCCCGCACTGCTGCGCCAAAAGAGTTACCGGATTTGTTTGCAAGTACGGGCCAAATTCGGCCCGAAGAAAGAAAAGTGACGGGAAATCGGCCGGAAACAGAGGTTAAACAACCGGTAGAGGTGTTACAACAAACTGTAAAAGAAATTGTAAGCGTCAAGGAAACACCCGCAAGGAAAGTGCTTCGAATAATGGTTTTCTACTCGAACAACACGTACGAAACATTTGTTCCGGAAAAATAGCAGGCCAATTTGCATTTGGACGAAAAAAAAATCAGGTTTGCCTAAATAAAAACCTTTACTTATCTTTGCAGCCTCAATTGCGGGTTCCGTAGCTCAGTTGGATAGAGCAACAGCCTTCTAAGCTGTGGGTCGAGCGTTCGAGTCGCTCCGGAATCACGTTTTATTAAACGTCTTGAATGCTTGTAATCGGGGCGTTGTCTATCCTGAAACCTGTTTCACACCGTATACTTCGCGGTAGAGCGTATTTCGCACTTCGTCGAACCGCTTATCCAAATCAAAGCCCGAATTCATCAGAGAGAGCGGCACAGGGTGTTTGTCGGGGCTGTATGGCGGTTGCAGGTAAGGGGCAGACGAGTATATCAGCCCTAATCTTTCGTAAAAGCGAATACGGCGTCGGCTTGTTTCATCTTCGGGGCGCTGCACTTCCAACACGACAGACGGGCCGGCGCGTTTCATGAAATCGGCGAAAATCGTTCGACCATAGCCTTTTCCGCGCATATCACGACGCACGGCAAAATGTTCCGCATAACGGAAGAAGGAAAAACGCCAGGACAGAATAAACCCCACAACATTGCGGTCTTCCGTATAAATGTCTCCGCAAAATGCAGGTTTGATTCCGGCTATTCGAACAACGTCGTCGAAATGCCGTCGCTCATCTGCTGGAAACGATGTTTCGTAGATATCGCGAATCCCAACCAGCAACTTATTGTCGAGTGCTGCATGGGTTATACTGTGATATTCCATAAATCAATGTTTTATGTTCTAATATAAAAATGTATATCGCCTTGTATACTTTTGTATACGCACATTTTGCAGGGCTGATGCGGAGAATATGCATGGCGCAATCGCTTTATATTTTGCGGGGAAAATGCTTTTCGGAATTTTCCGCATTGACAGATATGCAAAATCGAAACCTGTTACCATTCCCCGTGTTGCCTGTACAATATTACGCATTTACCGCTTCAATATTTTTGCCGTATGTATATATTCACCTGATTGAATGCGGAGAATATACAAGCCTTGCTTCAGGCTTGAAAGATTCAGGCATCCCGAATGGAAGGATGCGAACAGGACAAGTTTTCCCGTCAGGTCGTGCACGGAGACTTCTCCGTCGGCGTATCCGAAATATACGACGTCGCGCACAGGATTGGGATATACGACAATTTGTTTTTCTTCAATCTTTTCTTTTCCGTCGGGATATTTTACAGAATGAGAGGCGATGAATTTACTGATTTCCTCGACGTAATCCATACAGTCGCCATTCTCCCTGCGGAAAAGATAGCTGTGTGTCGCTCCATCTATTTTGTAGTGAACGACCTCATATTCAGGATGTGGAAAGGTTATTTTTTTTGCCGTAATACCATTGGTCGAAGGATAGTAGTCGACGTTTTCGGTTATTTCGGTTCCGGCTTCGTTGGTCTCTGCCCAATAGCGTATGACGTCTTCCTTGCTTTGAGCCAGCGAAACGGAGATGTCGGCGCCTTCGAAATATGTGCCCGTATAGGGTACGATTTCGTCCGTCACGCTGTGAAAATCGCAGACCGGAGTTTTGGATCGATAGTCCATTCCTTTGACAACCAGCCCCATCGAACCTGCGATGGAGATGACGCCCGACAACTTGACCGGCTGCAGCAGGGCAAACTGATAGGCCATGTATCCACCCATCGACGTGCCTGCGAGGAAGATGTTTTTCGCAGGCATGGCGTACTCGCCCAGCGTTTGTTCTATGATCGTGCGGATGAAATCCACATCGTCCACGCTCGCATTCAGTTCATCGTTGAGCAGTTCAATACCGCCAAAGACAATGGCTTTGACTTTCAGTCCGCAACCCCATACGGCATCCAGTTTGATCTGTTTACCCAAAATCAGGTTTAAAACTTTTGATTTGTTGACAAGCGCTTCGTTTTGTTCCGGAAGCGCTTGCGGCGCCAGAAGGATGCAGTTCAGCGAATCGGCAATCGAGGTGAATGAATATTCTTCGAAAAAGTTGTCCATCGTCCGGTTGAAGCCATGCAGGGCGACGATGACGCCATCCGGTTTGCCTGTATTCGCATTTTGAGGTGCATAAACAAGGTATTCGCGCGTGTGTCCGCCGGCCAGGATGCTTTTCCGTTCGGGATTTGCCGCCGCCGGCCCGACAACCGGCAACCATAATAATATCAGTATCGTAAAGACTTTTCCGTTCATATCGTTTCAAATTCATGTTTTGTTTGACGAAGATAGCCGTTTTTTTTCATATGGCCAAATTTAGCTGTATGAGAGGAGTGCTTCAAAAAAACAGGGT
>JAIRLL010000007.1 GCA_031259505.1 Tannerella sp. | reverse complement strand
ACGCTCGCGGCGGATTTCCTGCAACAGGGGCGAAATGCCGGTGAACAGCCAGTTCGGGTCGGCGGCGATGTTGCCGATATCCAGCCCCGGCATACCTACGCGGTTGCGCAGGAGGTTGACGCTTTTGTCAATATCGTCCTGCGTAATCGTTCCCAATTCGGCTTTTGCCTCGGCATAGTTCAATAAAGCCTCGGCATAACGCATAATTATCAAACCGATATCGCTCTGTTGCGAGAGGGCCATGACATAGTCAGACACCGTATGTTTGAATAACAGGTATCCTGTCATATTATACCTTTCATCTACATACATATTCGGATATTCCCAATAGACTATTCCCCCATGGTCGGTGTAATAATGCAGTCCGTCGTCCACCCAGATTGTCTGTACAAGCCGCGGGTCGCGGTCGATAATCGCGTCTTTTATCGTATGGTCGCCTTTATAGAGATGCGAAACCGCGATCGGCTTTCCGTCGGTACATAGATAAGCATCTACATGGCTTTTCGTGACAGAACAACTGTTGCCTCCTTTAAAAAAGTCCCAGACATGCCCGTTGGTAACACCATCCAAACGGCTATATTTCCGCCATACGAGGATTTCCTTCGAGTTGGTGTAATCTGTCTGGCCGAACAGTTTTTTATAGCCCCAGTCGGCGCCCACGTTGTCAAGCCCCGGATACCCGTTTGCTTCCGACAGGGCGATTAGCTGTCCCGCTGCATCAGCTGCCTTTTGAAGGTACTTCGTACCGTCGGAGCCACTCACCCGAAAGGCGGTGCCTTTCAGCCCGTGGTATTTCTCCCACGTCCCTTCGAACAGCGCGATCCGCGATTGCAGTTGCAAAGCCGCTTCTTTCGTGATGCGTCCGTTCCAGGCGGCTCCCGCGCGTGCGGGCAGATATTCGACCGCCAGGTCAAGCTCCTGCAGAATGTTGTCTGTAAGCTCATTGCGCGGCGTGCGGGCCAGATACAGTTCTTCGGAATCGCTACCGACTAATTTCGATGTATACGGCACATCGCCGAACGTTTTCAGCTTTTCGAAATAAAACCATGCCCGGAAATAATGCGCCTCGCCTATATATTGCTTGATTTCATCGAAAGACACCTCTACGGCGTCTGCCTTCTCGAAGAAATAGTTGAGGTTGCGCAAAGCGGCCCAGTCGCTTGTCGCCCAGCCTCCGCCTGTTCCCGGAAGCGTTGCTTCGCCGTTCAGGCGGCGATCGTAGTTGAGATAGATCCAATCGTCGGTTCCCTGCACAGCATACGGACCGGGATAAGTCGGCATCAAGGCGGCCTGCGTGTAAAAATTATTGGCATACAGCTTTACATCGCTTGCCGACTTCCAGAAACTGCCGTCGTTGATGCTGTTTTCCGGGATACGGTCAAGGAAGTCGTCGCTGCACGAAACCATACATCCCAACAGGCAAATCATTGCTATCAGATAGAATTTGTTTTTTTTCATTTTACTTCAATTTAAGTCGTTATTAAAAAGTTATATTCAACCCGGCAGACCAGGTACGGTAATTCGGATACGTCGTAGCACTTCCGGCATACTCGGGGTCGCTGTAGTTAATCCACTTGTTCATGATGGAAAAAATATTTTCGCCGTTCATATAAACGCGCAGTCGCTTGCACTTGATCTTGCCCGACAGCGCCGAAGGCAGGGTATAACCAAACTGGATATTCTTGAGGCGCACGTAGGCGGCGTTTTGAAGATATCGTGTGGACGTCTGCTGGTTTTTAGATATTTGCCCGTCATAAATATAGGTTTTGGGTAAATAGGCGTTGGGGGTTTCTTCCGTCCAGTAATTACCAAGGTGCATTTCGGAAAGGAAGCTGGTGTTGTTGTTGACACTCCAGAAATAGGGGGTAGTAGTCCACGCATCGCGTTTGCCTACGCCGTTGAAGAAAACAAGCGCATCGAATCCCTTATATTCGGCGCTTAAAGTCAACCCGAACGAATAGCGCGGAGTACTGTTCCCGATAATCCGCCGATCGCCGGGGTCGTCAAGTGTATTGGTTCCATTGGTAATCTTCCCGTCGCCGTTCAAATCATTATACCGCACGTCGCCCGGCCCCCAGGTTGACCAGAAAAGGCTCTGCGACGGCGCCGATGCTACTTCTTCGGCCGACTGGAACAGTCCGTCACTCTCATATCCCCATATTTCGCCCATTACCTGGCCTTCGTACCAGGTGCTCAGGAGTTTGGTCGGATTGGGGTATTTTTTAACAACGCCCCTGTAATCGCCCAGTACGCCGCGGATGCCGTAACTGACTTCGCTGATCCGGTCCTTCCATTCCACGGTCAGGTCCCATCCCTTTGTTTCGATAGCCGTCGAGTTGCGCTGTGGAGCGTCTGTGCCTAAAAAGGCGGGCAACGGTTCTGCCGGACCGACGAAATCGTCCATCTTCCGGTCGTACCAGCCGAAAGTAACGTTCAGCCGGTTTTTTAAGAATGACATGTCGATGCCAAGGTCGAGCGTGGTAGTCGTGATCCAGGTCAGCGACGGATCCACCAGTCCGGCGAGTGAGACAGCTGCCAGCCGCGTGCCTTCCAAATAGTAATTGTTACTCGTCGGAACCGTAACGCTCATCGAAGGGAAAAACGGGTAATACCCCATCGGGCTTTGGTCGCCCAGCGAAGCATACGAGGCACGCAGTTTAAGGAAATGAAAACTTTGTGCGAGTGGCTCCCAGAAGTTTTCTTTCGATACCACCCATCCGGCAGAGACGCCTGGATAGAATTTCCAGCGATTATCGGACAGGAAGCGCGAAGTGCCGTCGTAGCG
>JAIRLL010000238.1 GCA_031259505.1 Tannerella sp. | reverse complement strand
TAAGGAATGCGAAATAAATAAGATATAACAGTTTCAGGCAAAGTTGAAGCAAACAGTAAAAGTCCACCATTGCTTCATGCTTCGTACTTCGCAGTTACCAGTGGCATGTTTCATTATTTGCTTATTATCAGCCCACTGGATTGCTTCGTGCCTCGCAGTGACGACGGACGCCATTGCCGACAACAACAGCATCCGTCGTCATTTGCGACTGTGAGGCACGAAGCAGGAAGCAATCCGGACATGTCATTTTCCCCCTGTTTATTTGAAAAATATAAGGAATCGCAATGACGAACAGTGATTGTTTATTTATTTCCCGTCCCTAAAGTGTTTGTATTTGAGTTTTTGTTTGTTGCGGATTATTTTTCCTCTTCCCGGTTTCATTTTCAGATGCCCTAAAATGATTTTCGGACGCCCTCGAATCATTTTCGGATAAAAATCAACGAATTAATTCTCCGCAGGAGATACATATTCTTATACCGAACTCAGGTTAACAGAATAACAGAATTTCCAGAATTAACATATTTGTAAATTCTGAAAATTCTGAAATTATGTAAATACGGAATTATGTACCATGCCGGAGCGTCAGGTCAGAAGTTCCGGAACCCGAATCTCAAATCCTGAATTTTGAATCCCTGAATCTTTGAATCCTTGAATATTCCCGCTATATTTGCATCAAAAAACATACGTCAAAATGAGCAAACGCATGAATATCCTCGTCGTGGAAGACGAACCCGGCATATATGAATTTCTGAAGGAAGGACTTGAAGAAGAGGGCTACGACATCACGGTAGCCACGGACGGGCTGCAGGCGGTCGAAACGTTTCGCCGGTCGAAACCCGACCTGATACTGCTGGACTGGATACTGCCCGGAATGAGCGGGACAGATGTCTGCCGGGAAATCCGCCGGCTGGACAGCGCAACGCCCGTGCTGTTTCTGACAGCCCGCGACACGGTGACGGAAACCGTCGAAGGGCTGCGCGCCGGAGCGAACGACTATATCAAAAAACCCTTCTCGTTCGACGAACTGGTCGAACGAATCAAAATACATTTCAGAAACCGGCATGAAGACGAAATCCTCACACTCGGCCACATATCGCTCAACAAAACCGCTCGCCAGGTATTCAGCCACGATACGGAAATCTCGCTCACACGGCGCGAATTCAGCCTGCTGGAGTTTCTCATACGCAACAGGGAACGGATCTGCACGAGAGACGAAATCATCAACCGGGTCTGGAACATCAACTTTGAATACGACACGGGCGTGCTCGACGTGTTCATCAACTCCCTGCGCCGGAAACTGGGCGCAGACCGCGAAAACGGCATCATAAAAACCGTCCGCGGCACAGGTTACAAAGCAACAGCCGGGGAATGAAAAAACTGTCACTGCAAAACAGAATAGCATTCAACTGCATTGCCAGCACCGGCGTGCTGGCCGGCATCCTGTGTGCCGTGATCCTGTTCGTCATCAGCCGTCATGCCGGCCGGCTTGCCGCCGAAACCGCCGAAACGGAACGGCTGATGACGATTCTCTATCGCGTCTGCGCGGTAGGATTCCTCTTCGTCCTGACTCTGCAGTTTACCATCTCGCGCATCATCGCAAAAAACAGCATAAAACCCGTCCGTGAAATAATCGACATCTCCGGCGCCATTACCCACAGCAACCTGAACTCAAGAATACCGCTTCCCCCCTGCCGGGACGAACTCTACGAACTGTCCGACACGATAAACCGGCTGCTCGACCGGATCGAATGCGCCGTCGAACGCGAAAAATCCTTTACATCCTGCGCCTCGCACGAATTTCGCACGCCGCTCTCCGTACTCAAAGGCACGATGGAAGTCCTCATCAGGCACCCCCGCAGCGAAGAAGAATACCGGAAAAGAATCACAGCCTGCATAAAAGAAGTAGACCGGCTGAACGGCATGATCGAACAACTGCTCACACTCGCACGATACGAAGACAGCCGGCGCACGCTCCGCTTCGCCTCCCTCCCGCTCGAAAGCCTGATACATACGGCCGCAAGCCTGTTCGCCGACGCCATAATCGACAGAAAACTGAAAGTGAAAACCTCCGTCCGCCCCCCAAACATCTCCGTACATACGGACGAACATGCACTGTCCGTGATTCTGAACAATCTGATCTCAAATGCCGTAAAATACAGCAACGACGGAGGGACAGTCGACATCGAAGCATACCGGGAAAACGGCCGCCTGACCGTGGAAATACAAAACTCGGGACATGGCATCCCGCAGGAAGAACTGGACTGCATCTTTGAGAGATTCTACCGCTCCCGCGCAGCCGGACAGCCGGAAACAAAAGGCTCCGGACTGGGACTGTCCATCGTAAAACGATTCTGTTCGCTGCTCGACATCGACATCGACATCACCAGCGAGCCGGGCAAAACCACCGTGGCGCGGCTCTCCATTCCGCCGAAACCGTAAAACAGCGAACAGAAACACAAAAATAATCAAACAAATTTCCGCTTTCCTTCCTCCGGTATCAATTTAAATCATATATTTGCACCGAAATTAAATCTGAAATCTTCAAGTAAATGATTTGGAACGAAACAATGGAGTGCATGACCCGCAAAGACATGCACCGGCTTCAGGGAATACGCCTGAAAAGGACCGTCGAACGCATGTATCACAACTGTGAACCCTACCGCAGGCGGATGCAGGAAAAAGAAGTGACGCCTGCCGATATTCAAACAGTCGAAGACATCGTAAAATTACCCTTTACGTCGAAAAAAGACCTGCGCGATTACTATCCGTACGGCCTTCTGAGCGTGCCGATATCCGAAATCGTACGCCTGCAGGCATCATCGGGCACTACCGGCAAGCCGATTGTCGTCGGCTACACGCGCAACGACCTCGGCATATGGAGCGAAGCCGGAGCGCGATGCTTTACTGCCTACGGTCTCGGACGCAACGACGTCGTACAGGTATCCTACGGCTACGGCCTCTTTACCGGCGGACTGGGCGCTCACGCAGCAGTCGAAACCGTCGGCGGGACGGTGCTCCCGACCTCAAGCGGCAACACCGAAAAACAAATCATGCTCATGCACGACCTCGGCTCGGTAGGACTGGCCTGCACCCCTTCATACGCCCTCTACCTCGCCGACGCACTGCTCGACTCGGGCATCCCGCGCGAAGAATTCAAACTGCGCGTCGGCGCATTCGGCGCAGAACCCTGGACGGAAGGCATGCGCAGAGAACTCGAAGAAAAACTGGGCATCAGGGCGTATGACCTCTACGGCCTGACCGAAATTATCGGCCCCGGAGTAGGACACGAATGTGAATGTCAAAACGGTACGCACCTCTGCGAAGACCACTTCTACCCCGAAATCGTGGATCCCGAAACAGGCGAACCCGTTCCCGAAGGCCAGACGGGCGAACTGGTATTTTCCACCATCACCAAAGAAGGCATGCCGCTGCTGCGTTTCCGCACGCGCGACCTCACCAGCCTGAATTACGAAAAATGCGCGTGCGGACGAACCTCCGTCAGAATGTCGCGAATCCTCGGACGCTGCGACGATATGCTCATCATACGAGGCGTAAACGTGTTCCCGTCGCAAGTCGAATCGGTCATCTGCGAACTGCCGCAACTCGAACCGCACTACCTGCTGATCGTCGACCGCGTGAACAATCTTGACACCTTCGAAGTGCAGGTCGAAGTGAAAGAAAACTTCTATTCGGACGAAATGACGAAAATACTCGAACTGAAAAAACATATCACCCACCGTCTGCAAAGCGTGCTTGGCATTTCGCCCGACGTGAAACTGGTCGAACCCCGCAGCATCGAACGCAGTCAGGGCAAAGCCAAACGTGTGATCGACAAACGAAAATTTATCTAACTGTCAAAATAAAGTATATCATGTACATCAAACAACTGTCCATATTTTTGGAAAACAGGCAGGGGCGCTTCACGGAAGTGGCCAAACTGCTGGGTAAGGAAAACATTAACATGACGGCTTTTACCGTCTCCGAAAATTCGGATTTCGGCATACTGCGCCTGATTGTATCCGATACGGAAAAGGCGCTTCATGTGCTGCGCGACAATAAATATGCCGTGTCTGAAGCCGACGTGATCTGCCTGCACTGCCCGAATCGGCCGGGCGCACTTGGCAAGGCAATGGACATCATCACCGGTGCGGAAATATTTATCGAATACATGTATGCCTTTTCGGAAGGCGAATCGGCGCACGTGATTATCCGTCCGGACGACATTGAAAAGTGCGAAAAAGTATTGACCGACAATAAACTGGAATTGCTTGCAGCCAGCGAACTGTATCGTCTGTAATTATTATTAACGTTTCATGCTGCGATAATTATGCAGGAATGCATTACCTTTGCAGACTAAAAAAAACGGAAAATGAAGAAATTTCTGTTGCTGACATGCATTGTATTAGCGTGTTCTTCATGTGGAGAATATAACAAAATATTGAAAAGTACGGATTATGAGTTGAAGTATTCTTACGCCAAGAAATATTTCAACGAGGGGAAGTTTGTCAAATCGGCAACCTTGCTCGAAGAAGTCGTGACCATTTTCAGAGGTACTTCAAACGCCGAAGAATCACTGTATTTACTGGCGCAAAGCTACTACGGGCAGAAAGATTACCAGACAGCGTCGGACTATTTCAAGCAGTATTATCAGACCTATCCGAAAGGCGAGTTCGTCGAACTGGCGCGTTTTTATTCGGGCTACGGGCTTTATCTCGATTCGCCCGATCCGCGTCTGGATCAAAAACAAACCTACGAAGCAATAAGCCAACTCCAGCTCTACATGGAATATTATCCGCAGAGCGAACACGCCAAACAGGCGCAGGACATCCTGTTCGAATTGCAGGAAAAACTGGCCTACAAGGAATTGATGAGCGCGCGGCTGTATTATAACTTGAGCACGTATATGGGAAACAACTATCGCGCATGTGTCATCACGGCCGAAAACGCTCTGAAAGACTATCCGTATTCCAAACACCGCGAGGAATTTATTTTCCTGAAAATACGGGCGAAATATGAAATGGCGCTCGTCAGTATCGAAGACCGTCTGCAGGGACGCTATCGCGATGTTGTCGACGAATACTACAATTACATAAACGAATACCCGGAAGGAAAATATATAAAACAGGTTCGCAGATTCTACGAACATGCAAACAAACAAATCAGTAACAATTATTAAATCAGACAAGCAACAGATAGTTATGGATTACCGTAAAACCAATGCTCCGCTGACGACCGTCACGCGCGACATGATCAAACTGACCGAAGAGTTGGGCAATGTGTATGAAACCTTGATGGTTATTGCCAAACGTTCCAATCAGATTTCCGCAAAGATGAAGCAGGATCTGGAACAGAAACTGCAGGCTTTTGCCTCCATCAACGACAGCCTCGAGGAAGTTTTTGAAAACAGGGAACAGATCGAAATCTCGCGCTACTACGAGAAACTGCCCAAACCGACTCTTATCGCTGCGCAGGAGTTCGAAAACGGAAAACTCTTCTACAAGAATCCCGTAAAAGACAAAAACAACTTCTGACAGAGACGCATTTTGCCATGATACAGCGTATACAGACACTTTATCTGCTCCTGATTGCCGGTTTGGCGATAGCGATGCTCTTTCTTCCGCTGGCGGTGATTCGTTCCGGCGACGTGTTTTATACGTTCGACGCTTCCGGCATGAGCACGATGACGACGCCTGCCAAATTAGTCTACCCCACATGGGCATTGATGGCGCTGGCAGGTATCATCAGCCTGCTTGCGCTGATAACCGTCTTTTTATACAAAAAACGCGTCCTGCAGATTCGCTTATGCGTGTTCAACGCCATCCTGCTGATAGCCTTCTACGGTCTGTTTGCCTTTTTCGTCTGGAAGATTGCCGGACAGTCCGAAATGTTCCGCTTCAGCGTGCGCATCGCCCTGTCTTTTCCGCTTGTCGCTCTCATATTTACTTATCTGGCCATAAGGAATATCGGGGCAGACGAAGTGCTCATCCGTTCGCTCAACCGCTTGAGATAGGATAACCCGGCGGCAAGCGGACACTTGTCTCTCTTCTCTGCACACTCCATCCGATTTGATGCATGAAAATACTCAAACGCATATTCATCTGGTGCAGAAACCTCCTCATCGTACTATTCCTGTTCAGCATTGCGGCTGTGACTGTGTACAAATATGTGCCGGTATATTATACGCCGCTTATGTTCATCAGATTACATGAGAAAAAAGCCAAAGAAATAAAACACGAATGGGTATCGCTCAGCAAAATTTCCCAGCCCGTGATACAGGCCGTGGTGGCATCGGAAGACAACCGGTTCATGGAACATCACGGTTTTGACCACGAACAAATCAGAAAAGCCATAGACGACGCCCAAAACGGCCGCCGTATCCGTGGCGCCAGTACCATCTCGCAGCAAACGGCAAAAAACGTCTTCCTGTGGCCGGGTAAAAATCTGTTCAGGAAAGGACTGGAAGTTTACTTCACTTTGCTGACAGAATGGATATGGGGGAAGAAACGCATCATGGAGGTGTATCTCAACTCCATCGAAATGGGACAGGGCATTTACGGCATCGAAGCGGCTGCACAGGTCTACTTTGACAAACACGCATGGCAGCTGACCCGAAACGAGGCGGCGCTCCTGGCGGCAATATTGCCGAACCCCCTCGCACGAAACCCGCTAAAACCCTCTCCTTACATTCAAAAACGACAGGCCGACATCCTCTCGCTGATGCGCAAAATAGAAACGGTCGATATGGGCTATCGCAATAGTAAATGACTGAATAAGGGAATTTTTATACTATCTCTCATTGATGACAAGTATAGAAGTTTTAAATTTGAAGCGGGTTAAAACACAGCAAACCGTTTATCCCCGGCAGCGGTTACGGCCATACATTCCGCTTCAATCAACCAGCCCGGACGGCACACGGGCGCCCATACGACAGCTTTGGGCGCGTGCGGACAGGTTTTTGCCAGCCAGTCGTCGACGGCCTGGCAGTCCGTGATATTGCGCAGATATACAATCATGCTGCCAATATCATCCGCGCCGGCGCCGGCTTCGGAGAGAAGCGTCAGGATGTTTTCCCACATGCGTCCGGCCTGCTTCATCACATCCGAAGGGTGTACGATTTCCCCGCGGTTGTTGATACTCGCCGTCCCCGAGATGAATATGTGTCGCCGATCGCCATACTGTATGGCCACGCCCCGCTCGAATGTCACGCCATATTCGTGCGTCGGATTGAGATGCGTCGGAGCGCGAAGATAGCGAATCTGTCCGGGTTGCAGGCCGTCGACGGCATAAGCATCCATAAACACCAGTGTATCCGCACTTCGATATCGCCCTTCGATGCCCGTGCTGGCGATAAAATGAGTATCCTTTGTCAATCCTTCCCGTTCGAAACACGCCCTGCGTGCAGCCACCATTCCGGCGTAATGCGTATCAATATCGTGCACAAAAACCCACGTACGCATGCAATTACCGGCCAGTGTACACCCTTTGGCAGACAGCAGGCCGATGTATTGTCTGAAAACAAGCGCCGTCTGCTCCGCCTCGCCGGCAGCAGAAGCATGCATTTGTGTATGAAACAGATGGCGATAATTCGAATGTGTTACGACTGTAGCCTGTCCCTTTCTGGACAGGGAGCCTTCGGGTATCAAGTATAGCCATAACGCAACCTTGCTGCCGTCCGAAGGCGGTTGCTGCACGATGGATACGGCTGCGTCGCCCTGCTCGCGCGGGAGGAACGGGTGTTGATCTGCAAAATCACTGACAAAATAGCGTCGCCAAACGACTTCGACGCCGGGCAACTGTTCGAGCAGCAGGCCAACGGCTGTTTCGATGCGTTCATATTGATTCGCGGCATCATACGTGGCGTCCGTCATGCGGAGCATTGCATGATATTCGGAGATATTCGCGCCCGATTGACAAAAAATGCCAAGCAGCGCGCGAACCGACAAGTTTCTCCATTCTAACGTACGATAATTCATATCTGTCTACAAAGGAACGGGTTTTGAACCCGTTTCCGTTTTTTTCGTGAACGATTATTTTTTTTCAATCGACAAAGATAATACTTTTTCAGAAACCGGTTCACAAACTGCCCCGCAAAGGGTGTATTTCGACAAGAAACTGTTTTATACTTCACGCTGTCATGTATTGTGCATTGGAATCGTCAAGAAAATGGAAGTTTAACGCTAATAACATCAGAACTCCTGACCTGGCGCAGATTCGATTGTCGCATTACAGGGTAGCAGATGACGCCTTCGG
>JAIRLL010000363.1 GCA_031259505.1 Tannerella sp. | reverse complement strand
CGGTTGCGACTGGGCATACACCGTCGTCGGCGGCGAAATCGGCGATCTGGAATACGATAATTTCAATGCCGCCACAGTCTGCATCACCATCACCGGGCGCAGCGTGCACCCCGGATATGCAAAGGGGAAGATGCTCAACGCCTCCCTCGTGGCGATGGAACTCGACAGCCTCCTGCCCGCACGGCAACGTCCGGAACATACCGATGGCTACGAAGGATTCTATCACCTGACGCAGATATGCGGGAGGGTAGAGGAGGCGACGCTCGAATATATTATCCGCGACCACGACAGCACGCGTTTCGAAGACAGGAAATGCCATCTCCTTGCCGCCGTGCAGCAAATGAACGCAAAATATCCCGGCAGCACGACCGTCGACATCCTCGACCAGTACCGCAACATGCACGCCGTACTGGCCTCGCGCATGGAAATCGTCTGCCTGGCGGAACGGGCGATGCTGGCCGTCGGCGTGAAGCCCCGCATCAAGCCTGCTCGCGGCGGCACCGACGGCGCGCGGCTTTCGTTTGCCGGACTGCCCTGTCCCAATATTTTTGCCGGCGGACTGAACTTTCACAGCCGCTATGAATTTCTGCCCCTCCATTCGCTCCAAAAAAGCATGGAAACCATTATTCAAATCATAAAAACGGCATGACGGCAAGAACGGAAAAACAGCATATACATAATATATAATTGTAAAAACAGTATGAAAACTACTCCTTTCACAGCGTTGCATATTGCACTGGGTGCAAAAATGCACGAGTTTGCCGGATACAACATGCCGGTAGAATACTCCGGTATTATCAGCGAACACCTTGCGGTGTGTCATAGCGCAGGCGTGTTCGACGTTTCGCACATGGGCGAGTTCTGGGTCAAGGGTCCCGCTGCGCTCGAATTTATCCAGCGTCTGACGTCGAACGATGCCTCCGTACTGCCCGTCGGCAAGGCGCAGTACAGTTGCTTCCCCAACGATCGGGGCGGCATTGTGGACGACATTGTCGTATATCACTACGAAGATGAAAAATATCTTCTGGTCGTGAATGCGGCAAATATTGACAAGGACTGGGCGTGGTGTACGAGCCACAACACCGTCGGCGCCGAACTCGAAAACGCGTCCGACCGCATGGGTCAACTGGCCGTGCAGGGTCCCAAAGCCCGTGAAATTCTACAGCGCCTGACGCCCGTCGACCTCTCCGCCATCCCGTACTACGCCTTTGTCACGGGCGAACTGGCCGGATGCCCGCGCGTGATTATCTCCAACACAGGCTATACCGGTGCAGGCGGTTTCGAACTCTATTTCTATCCCGAAGACGGCATCCGCATCTGGGAAGCCATTTTCGAAGCGGGCCGACCTGAAGGCATCGTGCCCGCCGGACTGGGTGCGCGCGACACGCTGCGTCTCGAAATGGGCTACTGCCTCTACGGAAACGACATCGACGACGCCACCTCGCCGCTCGAAGCCGGACTGGGATGGATTACCAAATTCGCAGACGGGAAAGACTTCACCAATCGCGCCGAACTCGAACGTCAGAAAAAACAGGGCGTGACGCGCCGGCTCTGCGCTTTCGAACTCACGGAAAAGGGCATCCCGCGCCGCGGTTACGAGATTGCGGACAGGGACGGGCGCGTAATAGGCGCGGTGACGTCGGGCACCCTTTCGCCTCTGTCGCGCAAGGGCATCGGGCTGGGATATGTCAGGACGGAATACGCTGCCGCCGGCGCCGATATCAGCATCCTGATACGCAACAGGCCTGTGGGGGCAAAAATCGTCAAACCGCCATTCCGCAAACAGGGATGACGGTCGACGTATGCCTTTCGCCGGCGCTGTATCCGTTTTACCGCAATGACGGCGCCGTGGTCGTGATTGTCGACGTGTTTCGTGCCACGACCACGATCACGGCCGCCTTCGAGCACGGCGCACGCAGCATCCGTCCCGTGGCCACCGTCGAGGAGGCGGAAGCCTGCAAGGCGACGGGCTGGCTCGTGGGCGCCGAGCGCCATGTGCGACGCTGCGCCTTTGCCGACTTCGGCAACTCGCCGTTCGATTACACGCCTGAAAAAGTAGCCGGGAAAGACATCGTATTCACTACCACCAACGGGACGAAAGCCATCCGCTGCGCCGCACGCGCACACTGCATCCTGACGGGCGCCTTTGTCAACCTGCAGGCCGTCGCGCGCGACTGTGCGCGACGGGCGCGCGACGTCGTCGTGCTCTGTTCGGGCTGGGAAGACCGTATCAACATCGAAGATACGCTGTTTGGCGGCGCACTGTCGGAGGCGCTGCTGCCCGCCGGATACCTGCCGGCGGGCGACGCGACGCAGATGGCTCTTTCTCTCTGGAAGGAAGCGAAATCCGACCTGCGCGGCTACCTCGAACGGACGGAACACATCCGGCGCCTGTCGGCCAACGGACTGGAAGACGACATCCCGTACTGCCTCACGCCGGACTCCTCGTCGCTCGTCCCGGTCTATTCGGCGGAGCAGAACGTGCTGCTCCAATCATAGAAATACAGGGAACGCATGACCTCCCTTACGTATAAAAAGACGGTTGTCGGCCGTAATATCTGCACCGCTCAAACCGGAAACTGCCATTTTGTCGCTAAAAGCGGGGACGCTGTCAGTAAAAGCGAGGAAATCCTGGCTCCGAGCGAGGATTTCCTCACTCCGAGCCAGGATGTTTTCACTCTGAGCGAGGATTTCCTCACAAAAAGCGAAGATGTCCTCGCTCCGAGCGGGGTCGCTGTCACAAAAAGCGAGGATGTCCTCACTCGGAGCAGGAACGACCCCGCTCGGAGCGAGAAATGAGGTTCGGCGGGAAATAAAATCCCCGCTCACGTTGTCAAATATGACTTTTTGAGCGGGGATTTTTTCTGTTCGGG
>JAIRLL010000117.1 GCA_031259505.1 Tannerella sp. | reverse complement strand
CGGAACGTATACAAAGCATCCGGCAATTACTGGCGGTCGGAATCCGAACCCGGCGACGGGACAAATTTCAAACCCTACAAAAGCTATCCGGGTTTGCAGACTCAATCTTCTACATTTTTTATAGAAGACGGCTCATATCTCAGAATCGCCAACGTAAGACTGGGCTATACTTTTGCGCCTAAAACACTTGCCGCATTGAATCTCTCCGCCCTCCGAATCTATTTGAATGTGGATAATGTATATGTTTTTTCCGATTATCTCGGATATGATCCCGAAAACAGTACCTATTCCAGTGCACTGATGAGCGGAATGGATTTCGGCGCTCACCCTATACCGAGAACCATCACTTTAGGAATTAATTTAGGATTTTAAAATTATCAGATTATGAATGCTATAAGATTAATAACGAATTATACGGGAATCCTTCTCCTCGGCGCCGTTCTTTGGTCGTGTTCGGAAAGTTTTCTGGACTTGTCGCCAATTTCAAGGGCAAACGAGACGAATTATTATAAAACGGAAAAAGATTTCGAAACGGCAGTCGTCGCCGCGTATGCCACGCTTTATACGGAATTTGCTCCCGAAAGCGGGCTCAGCTATTGCAGCGAGCAAATGTCGGACGAAGCAACCGTGTACGACATGGCAGGAAACGTTGCCGACAAACAGGCGTTCAAAAATTACAGTCTGTACCCTGCAAATACGATTGTCCTTCAGGCATGGAGTTCCGGATACAACAATCTGATGGTCGTCAATACGGTGATTGAAAAATTGCAGGCTTCGACGCTCAACGGACAGTTTAAAACCGGTTACGAAGCCGAAATGCGCTTCCTTCGCGCGCTGTACCACTTCAACCTGGTCAGGATGTTCGGAGATATTCCCCTGATGAAGAAACCCGCTGTGGTAGACGAAAGTTACGGAATATTGCGCTCGCCCGTATCGGAAGTATATGACTTCATTATCGAGGATTTGCAATTCGCAGCCGACCATTTGCCGCTTCAATCGCAAATATCGAGAGTCGGACAGGCCACGAAAGGCGCTGCACAGGGCATCCTTGGAAAGGTTTATCTGACTGTCGGCAATAAAAACGCAGCAAAAGAAGTATTGTGGCAGGTCATCAGTTCCAATGAATACGAACTCTTACCCGATTATGCTCATCTGTGGGATTTGGCGCACGAAAATTCCAGAGAAGCGCTGTTCGAAATACAGCATGTGGCCGGCCCTACTACTCCGTCAAGTCCCTACAACGAATCTTTCTGCCCGTACAACAATATGTCCATATGCGGACAGGGCGGCGGGATGAATCAGGTAACGGATGATTTGTGGAATGAATTTGAGCCGGATGATCCGCGAAGGGATTTGTCCATTTTCACCGGATATAACGACAAGGGCGGAAACTGGATCGAAATCAAGTTCCACAAAAAATGGTGGGATCCGGCATGGGTCAATTCGGGCAGTTATTACTTTGAAAACAATTTCATCGTACTCCGCTATGCCGATGTGTTGCTGATGTATGCCGAAGCTGCCGACGATCCCTCTTATCTGAATATGGTTCGCGACCGCGCCGGAGTGCCTCGCTACGGAGAAGCCGGTTATCCTGCCCAATATTCGACGCTCGCTCTGGCCATCGAACATGAACGGATGGTGGAACTGTCTCTTGAGTATCATCGCTGGTTTGATTTGAAACGAACCGGACGGGCAACCACCGTACTGAGTGAAAGAAAAGGTAAAGCAATAACCGAACAAATGCTTGTTTTACCGATTCCGCAGACCGAAAGAGACATCAATCCGGCTTTGACACAAAACACAGGATATTAATCACCCTCCGGCACGGAAGATACGCATTGTCTTCCGTGCCGGTAACTATAATTTGAAACAATATGAAAACTCTTTTTCAAGGAATGTTTTTTTCATGGCTACTGGTTGCATGTACCAATAGCAGCACTGTACAAATCAAATATAAAGACTATTCAAAGGGAGATAATCTGAGGCTTTCCAATCAGTATTTCCCTGAGTTTGGCGTCCAAAACTGGCAGGAAAAAGATTTCTTTACGGACAGCTACATTCAAATGATTGACGAGGCAAACGAAAAAACACCGTATAATTTTCTGATTCCTTTCCTTCGTTTCCCTAATTATGAAGTAGTTGATTCAATTGTACACAACTATGTAAAACGAGTGGCCGAATATGCCGTGCTGAAAAATGTACAGTTAGTGCCTGATCTGGACATACGTAACGCACGGAGAGCCTACAAGGCAAAATATCCGGACGAGTTGCAGAAAATGCTGCGTCTCAAGGAAACCGGTTTACAAAATGCCGGTGCAACGGAAGTTGTCATTCGGAGTATTGATTTGAATGACCATTATTCAGGCGGAGCGCTCACGCATCATATTTCGCTCGAAGGAAATCTTTTGAGAGTTTATGCATATAAAAAATCCGAAACGGGCATCATTTCCGAAACACTTCAGGACATTACCGGCGACTGCGAAACAGTATATGCAACAGCCGATTCAGTCTGCATAAAAATCCCTGTACGGACGGATTTCTCACATGCTTCCGTACTGGTAGCATTTACCCATTTGTATCCCGACATTTTCGGGCCTCATCTGATGGAGTTTCAGCGGGGAATCATCGAACAGTACAGGGATGTGCCTCTGATCGGCGTCTGTAAGGACGAATGGGGATTCCCTCCTTATTATCCTCGCTTCTTCAGGGAAGGACTGCACGACTTCTGGTATTCGGAACACCGCGCCAGAATTTATGCCGAAGATACCGAAGGGAGAGATTTACTGGCCGACTGCCTGCTGATGGCCATAGGCGAACAAAACAGGGAATCCGAACGTAAGGCGGCGATCAACAGGTTCATGGAAATGTCTCGATTAAGACACACCGCCCTG
>JAIRLL010000106.1 GCA_031259505.1 Tannerella sp. | reverse complement strand
CAATGCTGCAAGGGGGTATTTACATTGAAGTCCTTCGGACTTACGGACAGGTTTGCGACAGTAATGTTTTGCTATACTGCGCGCGGTGTAATTTTGCGATATTATTCCGGATTGCTTTCTGCTTCGTACCTCGCAGTCGCAATGACGGCGGATGGGGCTGTCTCAAAAGCCAGGAATCGCAACGCATGACATTATGAAAGTCCTGAAACGAAGTTCGACGGTAGTCAAAGGACGTAATTTTCATAACCGCAGGTCAGCGACCTGCGGTTATGAAAAATATTGCCTTTCAGGCAAGGCAAGACATACCGATTGTGTCATTCCGCTTTTAGTGTTGACGCGATTCCGGGCTTTTGAGACAGCCCTCACCGCGTCTCGCAGGCTTTCCATTGCCGTCGGTTTTAAGCTCCTCGCAATGACGGAAATGCCGTTGCTGTCGGCAATAGCGGGATTTCAGATGACGCTGAAGGCGTCGAATTTGCATAACCCCGAACAGGCGCAGCGCAGTTCGGGGACAACAACGTCAACCCTCTCTGCTGTCTGTCTCATATCCGGGCAGGTTAAAAGTCGTCCGGCACACAGGTCTTTTCAATCACGACGGATTCGTTGAGCCGTACCCATGTGTCGAAGCCGTGCCGGTCTTCGGTCAGTTCGACAAGGCGAACGCCGTTTTTCAGTTGCGTATACGTCGTTTTACTTCCCGAAAAGCGTCCGTAAGCCAGCGCGATGCCGTGGTAGTTGAGCACGTAGTCGTTGACATGGTCGTGCCCCACGAAAGTCCCCGTCACGTCGCCTTTTTCGAGCATGGCAAGAAACATTCCCGAATTGACGTCCGGCGCACATTCATCTTCGAGTCTGGCGCCAACCCTTACCGTCCCTTCGCGCGAGGCCAGGCGGTATTCCGGCAGTGGAATATGAAAGAATGCCAGCGCAGGGAGCGGCTGTCCGCCGTTTGCCGACGTGTATTTGTCGCTTGTCCGACGATACCATTCCACCTGGTCGAATGCAAACCATCCATACCCGTCGACGACAGGCTTCAGCGTGCTGTATGCGTGCGAATCCATGCAGTACAGCAGCGCCTTCGTCCGGTTGCTGCCGTGTCCTCTGACTTCGAGCACGTAGTTGCCGTATCCCGTTACGTTTTTTATTTTCTTCATTTTCCCGGCGAAGAAGGGATAGCCTTGAAGCAATTCAGCCAGTTCTTTGCGCGACAGATCCTGTTCGTCGTCGTGATTGCCGAACACCAGCGCCCAGGGGATTTGACGGCTGATGACAGGTTCAATCACCATGTCGAGTCCTTTTCTGTACGGTTTGCCTGTGACCACATCGCCCGTGAAGATTACCAGATCGGGCTTTTCGGCATCGAGCGTCTGTTGCAGCATGACAACGGTTTCCTGCGAATGAGGCGAATCCCATATGATATGAGTGTCGGTCACCTGCATGATTTTAAACTTCCCGTCGGCGTTGAAATGGAAATTGCCCGTTACGGGCTTTTTGGCTGCCACCGAAAAAACAGTCAGGCAAGCCGTAATACCTGCGATTAAAATTCTATCTGTCTTCATTTTTCTATTTGGTTTTAAAAGTTTTCGTGTTGTGACGGTTCATTTCTTCCGACAGTTCGTCCAATTCGCGGTCTGTGGCAAAGCCGTCGGTTTTTATGACGATGCAATACCTGAACGAGACTGTTTCGCCCCGTTTCAGCGTCAGTCTGAACAGCGGTAACGACGGGTCGAAAACGCGACTGCCCATGCTGTTTGCCGCAAACAGGCCGTATCCTCTGGTGTGCCAGCGGGTCGGATAACCGGGATTGTCGGGATGGTCGAGTATGGCGACAGATATTTGTTCGCCGTTTTTCTCGGCCGACAGGCATACCCAGCGCGCCGGTTTGCCCCACACGTTGCGTGCATTCTCCAGCCCTTCGCTGTTGCGGTATACGCCGTTGACGCCTTCGTTGCGGATGACCGGCGCGTCGCCCGGCCGGCCGTGGAGGTCGAGAAAGAAGTCCGGGCGGTCTGACGGCTCTTCAAAGGCGCGGTCTGCACGGATGGCTATCAGCCCTTCCTTGCTGTCGGTGAAGACGACCGTGTCGCAATGAGCCGTCAGGGAAGTGATGCGTTCGATTATGCGCCGGTCGTCTTTGCCGCCAAACACGAAGTGCGTATCTTCCTGCAGCAGCGTCGAGCCGGCATGGTCTACCCAGTCGCAGACAACGGACAGTTCGCCTTTGTCCCGTCCGTTTTTGACGTGTGCGATTTGCCGGTGACGGACAGCGCCGTAGCGCAGTTTTTCGTCTTCGGGAATCGCGCAGGAGTTGTTCCAGAAATCCAGCCCGTTGACGTCGCCGAAGCTGAACCATATCCCGACATGGTGCGGGTGGTCGATACGTTCGAACGGTCGCGGGTCGCGCGGGAAGCCGCGTGTAACGACCGTCCCGTTCGCCGTATATACGGGATACAGCACCGGTTTCTCCAAATCGTCGGGATAGATGTACGACGTAAACGGTTTCCCGTCGAAAAACACGTCTACTTTCTGCCGGCTTTCATCAACAATTAAACGGACGCCTTTCTGTCCGCTCCCGCAACATGCCGTCACTGCCAGGACAGCGCACAGAAGCATAATTTTCGATATACGTTCTTTCATTTCGGGATTGATTTTTTCTGAGACGCCATGAAAAAACTTAAACAGATAACAGCGCCACCAATACTCTGTTGCTTCATAGCGGTTCAAAAAAAGGTTTAATTCATTTTCAAATCGTTTCGGGAATGACATACGGCATACGATATTCGCGTGTCAGCATACCGTTCGCTTCTTCGTCGCCGATAAACCGTTCGGCGGCGGGGTCGAAGGTCAGTTGCCGTCCGAGGCGATACGAGATATTTCCCAGATGAGCCAGAGCGGAAGAGAGATGTCCTGTTTCTACCGGGCTGTTCTGCATGTTCATGTCGCGGGCGCGGATGGCGTCGAACCAGTTTCTGAAATGAAGCGTCAGTTCGCCCGATTCCGAGCGCGACGGGCCTTTTTCACG
>JAIRLL010000097.1 GCA_031259505.1 Tannerella sp. | reverse complement strand
AAAGTTATTGTTCTCGGTACAGGGTGAGCGCCAAAATCCATTCCACTCATCAGCGCGCTGGAGTACGTGCTGTTTTCGGGGTCGTATCCAAGGTAATTGGAGAAAACATACACATTATCCGCATTGACATAGAGCCGGATGGTGGATATATGTAACGCGGAGAGTATTTTGGCGTTAAAAGTATACCCCAGTCTTATGTTGGCAATCCGGAGATAGGAGCCGTCTTCTATAAAGAATGTAGAAGATTGCGTCTGTAGACCCGGATAGCTTTTGTAAGGCTTGAAATTTATCCCGTTGCCCGGTTCGGATTCCGACCGCCAATAATCGCCGGCAGCCTTGTACGCATTTCGTCCGCCGTTATATCGCTTGGAATAGCGTGCTTCCTGATTGGCAATTTCATTTCCATATGAGCCTTGCAACAGAACAGTCAGGTCAAAATTCCTGAACGAAAAAGTGTTGGTCATACCATACGTAAAGTCCGGCTGCGGATTGCCGATGACAGTACGGTCGTTTTCGTCAATCTTGCCGTTCCCGTCCACGTCGCGTACTTTCGGATCGCCGGGCGTGGTGCTGGGATGATGCGGGTAGGCATCTATTTCCTGCTGATTCCTGAATATGCCGTCGAAGATATAGCCGTAGAAATTACTCACCGGCTGCCCTACTTCATATCTGGAAATTACATCCCATTCGGTAATGAGGATAGGGGCGTCGTTAGGGCCTGTACTTATTATCTTGTTCCTGTTCAGAGACAGATTCAGGTTGGTTGTCCATTTAAAGGCGCCTACAAGGTTTCGAGAAGTGAGCAAAAATTCAAATCCCTGATTCTGCACTTCTCCGATATTGGTTAATTGTTGTGTAAACCCTGTTATTGACGGTACGGGAACGTTCAGCAACAAATCGTTCGTACGGGAATAATAATAATCGGCTTCCGCGTAAATACGGTTGTTGAACAGTCCGGCGTTCAGCCCAAAGTCGAACTGGCCGGTTTTTTCCCACCGCAGCGACGGATTCGAAATCGTTCCCGGATACAGTCCTCTCTGCACATTTGTGCCCCATGTATACTGTCTCGACGACAGCAGGGCGATTGAGCCGTAATTGGGAATCTGGTTATTACCCGTCACGCCGTAGCTGGCTCTCAGTTTCAGTGATGAAAGCCAGTCGGCATCCTGCAAAAAGTTTTCCTCGGATATTTTCCATGCCAGAGAAGCGGAAGGGAAATATCCCCATTTATTGTTTGCTCCGAAGCGGGAACTGCCGTCTCTGCGGATGGTGGCTGTGATCAGGTATTTGTTTTTGAAAGAATAGTTCGCCCTGGCAATATATGACAAAAGACTCCATTCCTGTTCGTCGCTAACGCTTGATGTCGGCGTGCCTGCATTCAGTGTGTGCACCAAATCGTTCGGAAAGCCCTGGGCGGTTTGTTCCGTGCTTTCGTAATGATTCTTTTGCGCCGTATAGCCGACCATGGCGGTGATGGCATGATCGCCGAATATATTGTTGTACGAAAGGATGTTTTCCGATATCCAGTTGTCGGTCTGATTTGTCCCGATGGTTGCTTCCGCAGGCCTCCAGTTGGAATATCCCCAGTTTTCGCCTTCGTTGCGATAATAGCCCGACCGGTTGGTGCCGTATGTGCCGCTCAGCGAGGCTTTAAAGGAAAAATGGTCGAGGAACGAATATTCCACAAAGCCAGTGGCCAGTATGTTCAACCGCCGGCCGTAATTGTCGGCTTCGCGGGTAAGCGCGTAGGGATGCCACAACTGAACTTCATAGGGCGCAAATCTGTTCCATACGGAATTGGGATCGCGGAATCCGAGTGTTCCTGTTTCGGTATAGAGCGGGAAAATGGGATCGTTTTGTATGGCAAGACTTACCACGTCCGATTTGCCTGCCGTGCCATATATCCTGTCCCTGATGTTGGAAAAGGATATGTTTGCTCCCATTTTGATATGGTCGGTGGCCTGATAGTTTACATTCGAACGCACAGTGAACCGCTGATATCTGGAACGGTCTACTACGCCTTCCTGCGAAAGATAGTTTCCCGAAAGCAAATAATTCATTTTGGCGGTTCCTCCCGTCAGTGATATGCGGAAATTGTCGCTGTTGGCATTCTGGAAGGCGACATCCTGCCAGTCGGTTGTTTCGAATTGCCCCGGACTGTCCAGAAATTCCTGGGGTATCCGCAGGTTGGACGGTCTTGCGCTTTGCGGATCATTAATATTGCCGCCATACTTTATCCATTCATTGTTGTGGGCGTCTACCCAGAAACGGATAAATTCCTGCGAGTTCATCATCTCCACTTTCCTTGCCACCTGTTGCAGTCCCCGTTCGTAGCCGACGTCGATTTTCGGTTTGCCTTCCTTTCCGGATTTGGTGGTAATGATGACGACGCCGTTGGCGCCTCTGGAACCGTAGATGGCGGCCGACGAGGCGTCTTTCAATATCTCGATCGATTCGATATCCTGCGGATTGATTGCGCTCAGAGGATTGCTGCTGTTGACCGGGATATTGACGCTTGCCGTGATGGCCGTCGGCGTGTAGTCGTCGATCGGAATGCCGTCGATCACGTACAGCGGCGAAACGCCGGCGTTGATGGTGGATGTGCCTCTGATTTTAACGGTAGGAGCAAATCCCGGAGCGCCCTGCGTCTGCTGAATCTGCACGCCGGCAACCTGTCCGGCAAGTGCCGAAATCGCGTTGGCGCCGGAGCGTTCCTTGAGCTGTTCGCTGGTGATGGATGACACGGCGCCGGTCAAGTCGCTTTTCTTTACCGTTCCGTAGCCTACGACTACGACTTCCTCCAGCGTTTCGGCGTCTTCCTGTAGCACAACCTCCACAGCAGTCTGGGTAGTGACTGTAATCTCTTGCGTCACATAGCCGATATAGGATATCTGTATGATGGCGTTGTTCGGGATGCTGGGCAAGGTGAAGCGTCCGTCCGCATCGGTGACCGTGCCGTTTGTCGTGCCTTTGACGACGACGTTGGCGCCTATTACAGGGCCGGTTTCGTCGCGGACAACGCCGGTGAGCGGACGGGTTTGCTGAACGACAGGGATTACTTTTGCCGGAACGGGGGCCTTTTCCTTCGAGATAATAATCTGACGGTCGGAAATATAGTACCGGTTGTTCGTCCCGGCAAAAAGGTTGTCGAGGATCGTTTCCACGTTTTCGTTACGAACGTGAATGGAAACTTTTCTGTTTATGTCGATGGAGTTGTCCAGATAGAAGAAAATAAATTCGCTTTTCTGTTCTATTTCAAGGATCACCTCCTTTAAGGTACAGTTGTCATACTCCATCGTGAAAAAAGTTTCCTGCGAGTATGACTTGCTTGCAAAACAGGTTCCTATTCCTGCAAGAATAAAAAACAGGCAACATTTCATGATACGTGTTAATCTTTTTTTGGCTTGTAAAAAGCCGTGAATTTCATTTCTTTTCATACTTTTGCTGATGATTTAAATTGATAAATAAAAGTTTGTACTAATTTTAA
>JAIRLL010000093.1 GCA_031259505.1 Tannerella sp. | reverse complement strand
TACCCGCGGTGCATCCAGGTCAACCCATTTGGTGGCAAAGCGCGTGGGATTAATCACTCCGCTCAACGTTTTCCATCCGTCCGCGATGGAAATATCTCTGCGCGGGTCGTCCGGTTCGTAAGCGTTCCATAAATCGTCGGTTACCTGATTGTCTCCTCCTCCGGCGGCATGCAGTTCCCTGTCTTTGTATTTCCCGTTCAGGAAATATCCGCCGTGGTTTTCGAACGGCGCGAAAAGCCGCCAGTACGAACTGTAGGGATTGCCTGCACCGCCTTTATACTGGATCTCGAAAACTGCTTCGGACGTATTCTTGTTGCTGATTTCCCACAAGTCCTCGTAATTGGGCGTCAATGCGAATCCCGGTTTTTGATAGATATTCATCAGGGCGGCTTGTGCCAGTTGTTTATCGCCGTCGGTATTGCGTGTCAGATAGACTTTGGCGAGGATGCCGTAAGCTGCTTCGGAACAGATTCTTCCTGTTTCGGATATATTGATTTTGGCAGGAAGATTTTTTGCAGCGAAATCCAAATCTCCAATTATCTGTTCGTAAACCTGTGCTGTCGGCGTCCGGCCCGTATTGTAGCTTTCGTCCACATTCAGAGGCTTGATGACTAAAGGTACGTCGCCCCACAGTTGTATCATCAGGAAATAATACAGTCCGCGGATAAAGCGAGCTTCCCCTTCGTATACCGTTTTATGCTCGAAATCAGCAGTCTGAATCTTGTCCAGAAACGTATTGACCCTGTAGAGGGATTGGTAGAAATTGTTCCAGTAGGTCAATACTAATGAATTGCTGACTTTGATGGTATGGTCGCGGAAGTCGAAATAATCGCCCTGTGTTCCGGTATGAGCGGTCAACGTTCCGTTGTCGGACATTTGTTCGCCGAAATACGATACAGGTCCCTGCGCGCCATATATGGTATGGAGCGTTTGATATACAGCTATCAATGCCGTATTGAAATCTGCTTCGGTTTTATAAAAGTCCATTTCGTTCATGTTTGATATGGGAGAACGTTCAATGAAATCGTTCCCGCAGGATGTAAAGAGCAGGCTCAAGAGTACTGCAATAAATACTGTCTTTTTCATATTTGACATGTTTTGTGATTATTAAAAATTAAAGTTGATGCCGAAAGTAAATGTTCTCGGATTGGGATAAGTACCATAATCAAGTCCAACCATTGCGCCGGTCTGGAAAGTACTGCCTTCGGGGTCGTAATTCAAGTAATCGGAGAAAACATACAGGTTTTCGGCGTTCACGTAAATTTTTGCCGCATTGATAAACAGTTTGTCTGTAAGGCGTTTTGGCAGGGTGTAGCCCAGTCGCATATTGCGAATGCGAACAAAGGAGCCGTCTTCGACCCACCACGAACCGCTTTGCTGTTCGACGGTATGGGCAGGAATTACTCTTGGCTTGAACGTTTTGCCATCTCCCGGGTCGGCTTCGGACTTCCAGAAGTTGGATACCGATTTGTAAGCGTTTCTACCGCCATTGTATTCTTTGGTAAAACGTCCCTGCTGGTTGAATATTTCATTCCCTTCTACTCCCTGCAACAGGAAAGAAAATTCCAGCCCTTTATAGCGTAATGTGTTGGTCATGCCCCAGATAAAATCCGGCTGGTAGTTCCCGATGACGGTACGGTCGTCGGGCGTGAGAGTGCCGTCGCCGTCGACATCGCGGATAATCGGGTCTCCAGGTTCGTATCCGGCTTTTTTAAGGTGCGGATACTTGTCCAGATCGGCAGCATTCATAATTACGCCATCATATACATAACCGAAATAGTTGGAAATGGGCTGTCCGACTTCTGTCCGGCAGATGGTGGCAGAGTTTTGAATATCCACAGGCGCATCGTTGATGCCCAATTTCAGGACTTTATTGCGATTTCCCGAAATATTGAAATCCGTAGTCCATTCGAATTCGCCTCCTGTAATGTTGCGCGAACTGATATTGAATTCCAGACCTCTGTTCTGCAATTGTCCGATATTGGTCAGCCGTGAGGTGAATCCCGAAAGCACCGGTACGGGTACGTTCAACAACATGTCGACCGTTTTGGAATGATAAAAGTCAAGCGTGAAATTCAGACGGTTATTCCATACGGAAACATCCAGTCCGAAATTCACCTGCTGTGTCTTCTCCCATCTCAGGTCTTTATCGGGATAGGTGTTGATATAAAGCCCCGGATAAACCGTGCCGCCGAATGCGTAATTGGTAGATGCTAAAAGTCCGACAGCACCATAATCGGATATCTGGTTATTACCCGTAACACCGTAACTCAAACGTATTTTCAAATTGTCCAGCCATGACTGTTCCTCGAGGAACGGCTCCTGCGAGATTCGCCATGCAACGGATGCCGAAGGAAAGTATCCCCAGGGATTGTTGGCTCCGAAGCGCGAACAACCGTCGGCGCGAATGGCGGCAGAGGCCAGGTATTTCCCCATATAAGAGTAAGTGGCACGGGCGAGATAAGACAGCAGTGACCATTCGGAAGCATTTGTTGTTCCCGATGTCGGTTTGCCGGCGTCCAGTGTGTGCACCATATCATTGGGGAAATCCTGCGACTGGATACTTGCCAGGTCGATTCGCTGTTCCTGAGCGGTATATCCTAACAACCCCGTGACAGCATGCTCGCCAAATATCTTGCTGTAATTAAGCGTGTTTTCCCATGTCCAGTTGAAGATGTTTGCCGAACGATAATATCCGGTGGCAGGCTGCCATACAGACCAGCCCCAGTTTTGTCCTTCGTTTTGGAACTCGTCTAACTTTGCGTTGTTGATACTGCCGTTCAGGCTGGTCTTAAACGACAAACCGTCGATGATATACCACTCAAGAAAGCCGACACCCATCAGGTTGTTGGTTATTTTCTGGCGTTCGGATTCTCTTGTGATAGCCCACGGATGCCACAGGTTGAGACTGTATCCACCGAAAGCGTCATACCATATCGAACTGGGGTCCAGAAATCCGTAAGTGCCTCTTTCGTTTACAACGGGGAAGATGGGGTCGCTTTGTACGGCAAGGCTCACTACGTCGGACTTGCCTTCCGTACCGAACGAAGATTCGTCCATTCGGGCAAATGACATGTTCAGTCCCACATTGAAATGGTTGGAAATCTTGTGACGCAGGTTAGTTCTTGCTGTCATGCGTTTGTACCAGGTATTGTCTACCGTTCCTTGCGAATCGAGGTAACCGCTCGAAATCATGAACTGTGTTTTTTCGTTACCGCCCGATATGGAAGCCTGTACGTTGTGCGAATATGCAGTGCGGAAGAGGGCATCCTGCCAGTCGGTACCGTTTCCGATTCTTGCCAGCCAGGCGGGGTCTGTAAACGCCTCGGGTATTTTCAGGTTATCGGGGCGGATACTGTTCGGATCCGACGGCGAACGTCCGGCGCCGGATGTGACCCAGCTATTGTTTCTGGCAGCCATGGTAAATTCGATAAATTCGGGGCCGTTCATCAAGTCAATCCTTCGTGCCACATCCGAAGAGCCAAATTCATAGTTGACGTCTATTTTGGTTACACCCGCCTTGCCCTGTTTGGTTGTGATGAGCACGACGCCGTTTGCTCCGCGCGAGCCGTAGATTGCGGCCGAGGAAGCATCTTTCAGGATTTCGATTGATTCTATATCCTGGGGATTAATCATGTTCATCGGGTTCATGTTGGAAGACAGGTTTCTCGCCGAGTTGGGCGATTGCGACGTCGTTTCCGTCGGGCTGTTGTCTTCAATCGGAATCCCGTCGACTACATACAGTGGCGTTGCGCCGGCGTTGATCGTCGAAGCGCCTCTGATTTTGATGGACGGAGCGAATCCGGGCGCCCCCTGCGACTGTGAAATCTGGATACCGGGCAGTTGTCCTGCAAGCGATTGCATGACGTTACTGTAGGAACGTTCTTTCAGTTTGGAACTGTTCACCGAAGCTACTGCGCCTGTCAAATCGCGTTTACGCTGGGTTCCGTATCCTACAACTACTACTTCTTCGAGCGCTTCCAGATCGCTTTGAAGCACAACCTCCACCGTCGTCCTGCCCCGGATTGCTATCTCCTGCGTCACGTAGCCGATGTAGGATACCTGTATGACGGCATTGTCCGGGATATTGGACAGGGAGAATTTCCCGTCCTGATCGGTGACCGTGCCGTTTGTCGTCCCCTTGACGATGATGTTGGCGCCGATGACCGGCCCCGCGTCATCTCTGACGGTACCCGTGAGTATCCGGGTTTGCTGAACGACAGGGATTACTTTTGCCGGAACGGGGGCCTTTTCCTTCGAGATAATGATCTGACGGTCGGAAATATAGTACCGGTTGTTCGTCCCTGCAAAAAGGTTGTCGAGGATCGTTTCCACGTTTTCGTTACGAACGTGAATGGAAACTTTCCTGTTCATGTCGATGGAGTTGTCCAGATAGAAGAAAATAAACTCGCTTTTCTGTTCTATTTCAAGGATCACCTCCTTTAAGGTACAGTTGTCATACTCCATCGTGAAAAAAGTTTCCTGCGAGTATGATTTGCTTGCAAAACAGGTTCCTATTCCTGCAAGAATAAAAAACAAGCAACATTTCATGATACGTGTTAATCTTTTTTTGGCTTGTAAAAAGCCGTGAATTTCATTTCTTTTCATACTTTTGCTGATGATTTAAATTGATAAATAAAAGTTTGTACTAATTTTAA
>JAIRLL010000052.1 GCA_031259505.1 Tannerella sp. | reverse complement strand
GCTCCGGGACCGGTAGTCGGTTATGCACTCAAAAACAATATGGATACCATCTCGAAATATCTGGAAATGCCCCAGGTGAAGGTTGCATTGGGCAGAGACCTTCGATTTAAGTGGAGTGTGAAGGCGATAGACGAAGCAGAACTTTATTATCAATTGTATGCCATCAAGGTAACCAACCGCGACGAATTGCCGGCGTTGGGCGGCGATGTGGTAACCAATGCCGTAGCAGACTTTTCGCAGCAACAGATCGGACGCAGCGAACCGCAGGTAAGCATGACCATGAACGCAGAAGGCGCCAAAAACTGGGCGCGACTGACCAAAGCCAATATCGGCAACTGCATTGCCATTGTGCTGGACGACATGGTTTATTCCGCCCCGCAGGTAAATGGCGAAATCCCCGGCGGACGTTCGCAGATTACGGGACACTTCACGCCCGAAGAAGCGAAAGACCTTGCCAACGTGCTCAAGTCCGGCAAGATGGCGGCAACGGTAAATATCGTCCAGGAAGATGTCATAGGGCCGTCGCTGGGTCAGGAAGCCATCGAAGCGGGCGTCATTTCGTTTATTCTGGCATTAATCCTGTTGATGGTTTACATGTGCGCAATCTATGGACTGAAGGCAGGTATGATAGCCAATGGCGCGCTGCTTCTGAACATTTTCTTTACGATGGGTATCCTTGCTTCCTTCAATGCGGTACTGACGTTGCCGGGTATCGCCGGCATGGTGCTGACGCTGGGTATGGCGGTCGATGCGAACGTGCTGATTTATGAGCGCATAAAAGAAGAATTGCGCGCCGGAAAAGCCTTGCCGAGAGCCATCTCGGACGGATATAACAACGCGTTCTCCGCCATCTTCGATGCGAACCTGACCACGATTATTACCGGTATCGTACTGTTTGTTGTCGGCACGGGACCTATCCGGGGATTTGCTACCACGATGATTATCGGTCTGGTTGCATCGTTCCTGACAGCCGTATTTATGACGCGTCTGCTGTATGAATATCTGCTGTCGAAAGATAAACTGAAAAATCTTACGTTCACGACCTCGCTGTCGAAAAATATCCTGACCAATCCGAGAGTCAATTTCCTCGGCCAGCGCAGGATTGGCTATCTTATCCCGGTGATTATTATTGTTCTGGGCTGCGTGTCGATGATGACGGTCGGATTGAATACCGGTATCGATTTCACAGGCGGGCGCAATTATGTCGTTCGTTTTGCCGACGCGGTGAATACGGAAGACGTCCGCGCGGCGCTCGAACCCCAGTTGACCGGCGGCTCCGTCAGCGTAATCACAATCACACACGCCAATCAGGTACGCATATCCACCAACTACAAGTACGACGACAACGCGCCGACCGTCGACAGCGAAATCATCAGCAAACTGTATGACGGCCTGCAGCCGTTCCTGTCCGAAGGAACCACCATTGCCCAGTTTGAAGAATCGTATATCCAGAGTTCGCAGAAGGTGGGAGCAAGCATGGCCGACGATATAAAAAGCCGCGCCGTGACGGCCGTGATACTGTCCATGATATTTATGGCTCTGTATATCCTGATACGGTTCAGGGACATCGCTTTCTCGGCAGGCGTCTTTGTATCCGTGTTATCTACCACATTGTGTATTATTGCATTCTATACGCTGCTCTGGAAAATCCTGCCGTTCTCGATGGAAGTCGACCAGACGTTTATCGCGGCAATCCTGACCGTTATCGGCTATTCAATCAATGACACGGTGGTCGTGTTCGACCGTATCCGCGAGACGATCAGGAATTATCCCAAACGAGACCGTTATCAAGTGATTAACGACGCATTAAATTCGACGTTGACGCGTACGTTCAGTACGTCTTTGTCGACCTTTATTGTGGTATTTATCATCTTCCTTCTGGGTGGCGCAACGATTCGCAGTTTCACGTTTGCCATTTTGCTTGGCGTGGTAATAGGCACCTATTCAACCCTCTACGTAGCAACGCCGATAGCGTACGAAATCCAGAAACGGAAATTTATAAAGCGAGGTATTGCAATTGAAACTGCAAAAGCCTGAATGTCGCACAGACACAGAAGTTGAAACATTTATATGAACAGGAAAGGCGGAGGAGCGATCTTCTGCCTTTTTCTTTATGGAGCTGCATACATTTTTCATTTGAACAGTGCGATATTAAATTATGTTATAAAGCATGTTTTTCTCGCCCGAGCGACTGTTTTTATGAAGAAAAACATTAAATTTGCACCGGTTTAAGACAGTATCCAATGATAAAACGGTGTATATTTTTTATTATTACAGATTTAGGTTTGATTCTGATGTTTGTGGCCTGTGCGACGCCATGCGGCTGTTGATGAAGATGATTTTTACAACATTCATATTTTAAATTTTAAAGACAATAAAGATGATTAAAGTAGGTATTAACGGTTTTGGCCGCATCGGACGTTTGGTTTTCCGTGCAGCTCAAAAGAGAAACGACATTCTGGTAGTAGGTATTAACGATCTGATAAGTGTGGACTACATGGCGTACATGTTGAAGTACGACACGATTCACGGTCAGTTCGACGGTTCGATTGACATCAAGGATGGCAATCTGATAGTGAACGGCAACACTATTCGCGTAACAGCGGAAAAGGATCCTGCAAATTTGAACTGGGGAGCGGTCGGCGCCGAATATGTGGTCGAATCGACCGGCTTGTTTCTGTCGAAAGACAAGGCGCAGGGGCATATCGATGCCGGCGCCAAGTACGTAGTGATGTCGGCGCCGTCGAAAGACGACACGCCAATGTTTGTCTGTGGCGTAAATCTCGATGCGTATGTAAAGGGTACCCAATTCGTATCCAACGCATCCTGTACGACCAACTGTCTGGCTCCCATAGCCAAAGTGTTGAACGACAAATTTGGAATCGTAGATGGTCTGATGTCGACCATTCACTCGACAACCGCCACGCAGAAAACGGTAGACGGCCCTTCGGCAAAAGACTGGAGAGGCGGTCGCGCTGCATCGGGCAACATCATTCCTTCGTCTACCGGCGCAGCCAAGGCGGTAGGTAAAGTGATTCCTCAACTGAATGGCAAGCTGACGGGCATGTCGTTCCGTGTCCCGACACTGGACGTTTCCGTCGTCGACTTGACGGTAAATCTTGCCAGACCCGCTACGTACGGGGAAATCAAGGCTGCTATGAAAGAAGCTTCGGAAGGCGAACTGGAAGGCATCCTCGGATATACGGAAGACGATGTGGTTTCGTCGGACTTTATCGGCGATGCACGCACGTCCATCTTCGATGCAAAGGCAGGTATTGCACTGACCGACACATTCGTTAAAGTCGTTTCGTGGTACGACAACGAATGGGGCTATTCCAGTAAAGTGCTGGAACTCATCGCGCATATGAAAAAAGTAAACGGATAACGGATATTATACTACACGCAGTATAATACTTTCTTATTTTTATTAAGTGCTGAAAACTGTTCTTCCCATACGGGAAGGGCAGTTTTTTCGGTATGACTTTGATGCAGAAATATTCGTATTATGCTGAAAAGCGATAAAGCAAAATCATCATCATAACCAGGAAAAATAACAGTATAAAGATGAAAAAGACAACCATTTTAGTTCTGCTGCTTGTTGCCGGCAGTATGGCGTACGGTAAGGAATACCACGTTTCTGTAAAGGGTAACGATGCCAGTTCGGGTGCGGAAGCAATGCCGTTTCGCACCATCGGACGTGCTGCGCAGGCGGCTTATCCGGGCGATGTAATCACCGTTCATGCGGGAACATACCGCGAATGGGTCAATCCTCCGCGCGGAGGCACATGCGACGATAATCGTATCGTTTATCGTGCCGCGCCGGGCGAACATGTCGAAATCAAAGGCTCGGAAGTCGTCCACACGTGGACGAAAGAAGGCGGCGGCGTGTGGAAAGTCGTTTTTCCGAACAGTTTTTTCGGCGATTATAATCCTTACGCCGACCTGATTTACGGCGACTGGTTCGGCAGTCGTGGAAGGATTCATCACACGGGCGAAGTGTTCCTGAACAACAGGTCGCTCTACGAAAAGGAATCGCTCGACAAGGTGCGTGAGCCCGAAATCCATCCCGACAGCAAAGACCCCGAAGCGTCGAAATATGTCTGGTATTGCGAAACCGACGCGGAGAATACTGTCATCTGGGCGAATTTCCATCAGCACAATCCGAATAAGGAGTTGGTGGAAATCAGTGTGCGCCGCACCTGCTTTTACCCCGAAAAGCCGGGAGTAAATTACCTGACTGTCGACGGTTTCCACATCAGCGAGGCGGCATCGCAATGGGCTGCGCCTACCGCCGAACAGATCGGGATGGTCGCCACGCACTGGAACAAAGGCTGGATTATCGAAAACAACGTCATCAGCAATGCAAAATGTTCGGGCATCACGCTCGGAAAGGAGCGCGGCACAGGTCACAATGTCTGGCTGGACGACATGAGTATCGACGGCTCACTGCACTATATCGAAGTCACCTTCCGGACGCTTCGCAACGGCTGGAGTAAGGAAAATACCGGGTCGCACATCGTACGCAACAACGAAATCTTCGCCTGCGAACAGACCGGAATCTGCGGCAGCATGGGCGCGGCGTTCAGCATTGTCGAAAACAATTATATCCACGACATCTGGGTGAAACGGCAGTTCGACGGAGCCGAAATCGCCGGCATCAAATTCCACGCCGCGATTGATACGCAAATCCGCAATAACCGCATCTGTCGCACGGGACGCGGAATGTGGCTCGACTGGATGGCGCAGGGCGCACGTATCTCGCGCAACGTTGTTTACGAAAACGATCTGGAAGACATCTTTTTTGAAGTCGACCATGGTCCCTATCTTGTGGACAACAATATTTTCGGGTCGTCCGTAAACGTGTGGGACATGTCGTAGGGCGGCGCTTACGTGCACAATCTGTTTGCAGGCCTGTTCCGTATTCGGCAGGAAAAGAGTCGCTATACGCCGTATCATCTGCCGCATCAGACCGATATTGCCGGACTGTCGATTATCCTTAACGGCGACAACAGGTACTACAACAATCTTTTTATCCCCGTCACCG
>JAIRLL010000384.1 GCA_031259505.1 Tannerella sp. | reverse complement strand
TGAACGACTGTTGTTCGTTAGCAAGGATTTCGTTCTTGAAATTAGCGAAATACGTACTGCCGTCCGTGTCGGTCAGGGAGTTGTAATTCACTAAAGACTTGAACAGCGCGATATCGTCCTGTTCGCTCTTGTTACGGATAGCAAGGTTATGACGTATCAGGCCGTTGATTTTCTTACCTTCGCGGATAGTCGGCGCACCCGGGACGACGTCGTCGGTATATTGCCTCCAGCGACGTACGTCCCAGAAACGGAAACCTTCGAAGCACAGTTCCAGATTACGTTCGTGCAGTATGGCAGCGATAAGCGGTTTGCCGTCGGTAGCGGTTATCCCGTAGTTGCCGCTGGCGCCTGCCGGGATGCCTGCCCTTTTGCGTATGTCCTTGAGTACGCTTAACGCTTCGGCGCTTTTGCCGGTCATAGCAGCCGCCTCGGCATAGTTGAGCAATACTTCGGCATAACGAATCAGTGGTACATCGACGCCGGAACTGTTGGTCAGGTTGCCGGCATTCGGGTCACCGGAGGTATTGACATTTTTATCAGTATGTTTAATGGCGCCAAAAGCAACGACCGCATCATAACTCTTGTTGGATACACCAGGATCCGTAGTAGTATGCAGCGTCCAGAGATGTTGCATTTTATTGTCTACAACATCTTCGGCTACAAGCCCCTGACTTTTCCTTTGCTGCGGGAAAATGCATCCGTTATAAGCGATATTGGCATAAAATCGCGGTTCGCGGTTCAGCCAGTAAGGATTGGTTGATTCCTGCATTTCTATCTGCGGACCGGCGCTTCCGGGAGGTATTTCCGAAGCGTCGAAGGGAGTTCCGTCGGCGTTAGGGAACGAATAAACAAGTTCCAAAGACGGTCTTCCGCCTGCGACGCCGTCATAAGGAGCGACGAAAGGCAGATAGCGGCGAACCCAGATAATCTCCCTGTTACATTCGTCGGTAATAAACAGTTTGTAGAAGTTGTCGATAGCCTCCTGCGCGTTTGCCGGTTCGGGAGCATACAGGCCGTAACCTGCGGCTGCAAGCTGGTCTTTGGCGGCAAGACAGGCGGAGTAGGCTTCGCTCCAGCGTTGCTCGGCAGACCTTGTGCCCGCAGGCGTTTCGTGCGAGAACTGCGGCGATGCGTAGTAAAGCAACACACGCGCCTTGAGGGCGATAGCAGCGGCTTTGTTGATGCGTCCGGCTTGAGCCTCAGGCCTTGTCAAAGGAAAATCTTCTATGGCAATAGCGTCGTTCAAATCTTTAACAATAGCGTCGATACATTCCGAAGTTTTAGCTCTCGGCAGTTTCAAATCGTCTTCTTCGGGCGAAAGAGTAGCGAGCGTCAGGGGAACGCCTCCGTAAGTTCGCACCATCTCGAAATAAAGATACGCCCGAAGCGCCAACATCTGCGCCTTATAGTCGTTTTTGGTAGCGTCAGAAAGTTTGTCCACAGGACAGAGATCTACATTCTCCAGAAAACGGTTAATCTTGCGGATAGTTGTGTAATGCCATTTGTCGATACCCTGCCCGATGCCATTATCTACACCCACAGTATTGTTTACTACACTGACATCTAAACTGTAACCTTCTTCTGTCGAGTTGGTCAATCCGCTTTCGTAGCCCGGAATACCGTCGCTCATTGTCTGGTTTAAATAGCCCTCTATCAGCGAAGGAGTTACCCAGACGTCATCTGCTGTAATAGCACTCAAGTCTCTTTTGTCCAGAACGCTTTCACACGAGAACAAAACAAGTGTCAGAGACACTATTATTGTGTAATTGAATATTTTTTTCATTACTGATACATTTTAAAAAGTTAAAAAGTGATATTTAATCCAATGGTAACAGTCCGCATCAGAGGCAGGTTGTGAGTGCCGGCATAATCATCATAGTTGCTTCCCTGCCACGCATTCATGCCATAAGCCTTGCCTATGTTGCCGACTAATTCCGGGTCGAAATATTTCATGGGATTCCAGAGCAAAGCAAGATTGTTGCCCGTGCAATAGACCCGCGCTTCGGTTATGCCGACTTTCGACAATATTCTTTTAGGAATGGAGTACGAGACAGTCACATTCTTTAAACGGAGAAACGAAGCGTTTCTTACCCAATAGTCGTACCCCGGTTTTGAACTTGCATTGTTCATACGGGGATATTGTCCTGATGGATTTTCGAAGAACGAATAAGCGTCGGCGGTGTACCACCATGGCATAGAGCCGCGAGCGCCATTTTCGATTTCATTTCCGACGAACGAATAGGTCTGATTTCCGCCGGTGCCTTGCAGCAGGATGTCCAACGACAGGTTTTTCCATTTGCCTCCGAGTTGCAAACCGTAAGCATAAGGCGGTATTAGCCGGTCGATAATCCATTCTGAGTCGATGTCGCCGGGGTCAATCTGGCGGTCGTCGGTGGCTGTGCCGCTGGTGACGTTCTGAATATTGCCGTTGGCGTCGAGGTAGCGCTGGTCTTTAATCCAAATCATACCCGGGCCGATGGAGTTACGGTGGGAGTCGTCGAAACCGCGATTGTCGCCCCAAACACTGTTGCCTATCGTGTAATCTCTTGGCAGATCTCTGTAAACATTGCCCGTGCTGGTAGTAACGGTGTAAGTATATGTGCCGTTGCCCGCATCGTTTCGTTGCACCTGAGTAACAATTCCATCTGAGACGAGGCCTGCCACCCTGTCCCAGTTTTTGCCTATGCGTGAAAGATAATCGGGCACTCCGGTTTCCACATATTCAACCAATTTATTGTCGGCAAAACTGAAATTACCTTTTGCATACACGCTGAGGTCTTCGTTTATTGATTTGTTGAATCCGAGTTCTATTTCCCAGCCCCAAGAATCAACGATTCCGTAATTGGTGTCCGAAAGCGTGCCTCCGAATACGTCGGGAAGGTTGCCTGTCTGAGAACCGAGAATGTCGTAAGTATGACGGAAATATCCTTCAAAACCGAGCGTGAACATATTGAACAGTCCTAATTCAAGTCCGTAATTGTAGTTCAACGATTTCTCCCATGTAATAGTGGGGTTGGCTTCGGTAGTGATATTGGTCATTGGCAGCGCCGCCGAGCCTCCGATGTAGTACGAGCCTCCGATGCTTGCCCGCTCCATCCACTGGAACGCTCCGACGGCGTCGTTACCGGTCAGGCCGACAGAGCCGCGCAGCTTGAGGTTGTTGATAGCCGGCACATTATCTTTGAGGAACGATTCTTCGGAAACGCGCCATGCAAGAGAGCCCGAAGGGAAGAAGCCCCAGCGGTGTTCGGGCGCGAACTTAACGGAAGCGTCGCGACGGAACGAAAACTCTGCCAGGTATTTGCCGTCGTAAGCATAGTTCAAACGTCCGAGAATGGAGAGGCGGGCGTCTTCGCTGCCGGCTGCCTTCGTGTCGCCGGCGTCGTACTTCCATTTGGACGGATCGGTCTCGCCATACTGGAAATAGGGCAGGGTGTTGAGCTGCATCTCGCTGACGCTTAAAATCATCATTTCGCTGAAATATTCATACTGCTCGTAGTTGAACATCGCTGCGACCTCATGTTTTCCGAAAGTAGCGGCATAGTTGAGCGACGCATTAAACTGATAGGAACTGATGTTGCTCCGGCGTTCTTCCAGGCTGCCTTTGTTGTGGCGCGTGGTGGGGCCGGAAGCGTAATCTATCTGGTCGGGATAGATGATCATCTGGTTCGCGTCGAGTTCTCTGGGCGCTTTCACTAATTTCCATGTTTCATAGGGGATGACATTGCGCTTGTACAGGTAACTGCGTTCGTATTTGTTGAATACCGCGCCGGCAGTCAGCCCTTTCACCCAGGGGAGTTCCCATTTCAGGTTTGCGGTGTATTCGGAATTGGTGTAGATATTATCGGTATATCCCGAAACGCCGTCCGCATCGGCCGACCTGCTGGCGTCGCCCATCTGGATGCCATCGTTATTTCTGGAGAAGCCGATATACTTGCCGTCCACTTTCGAGGGATAAAGGCGGGTGGATTGCATCAGTTCAAAGAATACCTCCCGTCCGGTGTCGCTGCCTTCTTGCGACGACTTGCGGTCTTTGCTTTTGTTTGTATTCAGCGACAGCGAGGCAGTCAGTCCGTGCGCGATTTTCGCCTCGACGCTCGTGCGGATGGAGTATTTGTCGTACGACTGCGATTTGAAAACGCCCGTTTCGTCATAATAATTTGCGCCGGCGAAATATTTCACCCTGTCCGTTCCACCGCTAATGTCCACGGAATGAACGTTTGTAACGGGTGTGTGTAATACTTCCTGAAGAGCGTCATATCCGTCGCCGTAGCTTTTGTAATAGGCTATGGCCTCGTCGGTGAAGACGTCGCCGTGGCGGTAGCCGCTGGTCGGGTCGCCGTCGATCTTGTAGTTCGTGCTCTTGTTGGGCACTTTGTAGCCTTCGTAGCCGGGGACGTCGAAAGTGTATTCACAGTCATAGACCTCGCGGCGGGCAAAGTTGGCTCCTACCATGCGCGTTTGCAATGATTCCCGCTTGGGCGCAATCGACATCTCGCCCAGGCTGACCGACCCGCTGTACGTTACTTGCGCCTTTCCTTCCTGTCCTTTCTTCGTGGTGACGAGGATGACGCCGTTTGCTGCCCGCGCTCCGTAGACCGTTGCTGCTGCGGCGTCTTTCAGGATGGAAATGTTTTCCACCTCGGAGGAGCTGAGCATGTCGAAAGCGCGCGAATCCCGCACCACGCCGTCGATTACGTAGAGGGGCGAACTGGAGTTCCACGTACCGATGGCACGCACATTGATATTTGAAGAGTTGCCCGGACGCCCGCCGCCTGTCTGGCGTATGTTGACGCCGGAGAGACGTCCGGACAGGGCATTCGTCAGATTACCCGCAGGTACGGACTTGATTTCTTCGGCTTTGACGGCGGCAACCGAGCCGATCATGTGTGCCTTCTTCTGCACGCCGTACCCGACCACGACGACTTCTTCAAGCGCCAGCACGTCTTCTACGAGCCTGATTGACAGCAAATTGCCCCCCCCCACGGATGAAGCGCCGATTTCCTGCGTGATATACCCTATGTAGGAAACCTGCAGTACCGCATTGTCCGGGACGTTCAGACTGAAATTTCCGTCCACGTCCGTCACCGTACCGTTGGCTGTTCCCTTCTCGATGACATTCACGCCGATGAGAGGTTCATCACTGGTGTCTGTCACCGTACCCGTGATACGACGGGTCTGCTGCAGGATGACGGCCATGTCCCTGTCGTCCTTT
>JAIRLL010000379.1 GCA_031259505.1 Tannerella sp. | reverse complement strand
GTCGGGATGCCTCATTTCGACCCTGCCCGCGAAGTGGATGCCACGCTGCAATCGCTCTATCCCGGCATTACCGACCCTGCACTGCTGGCGCTCCGTCGCGAACGCCGTGTCGAACTTGCCGGCGAAGGCTTCCGACTGCTGGACATCAACCGCTGGGGCGTAGGCAAAGTAGTGTTGGAGATGGATATTTCGAAACAGGGTATCTATGTGCCTGCGCTGCCTTACGTGTATGACGTGACGAACGACGGCGTGCCCGACTTCGGTATTGCCGCTTCCGAAAGCGAAAAAAACGATGCCAATGTCACGTGGGCTTACCCCGGCTCCGTCTTCTATCTCGAAAACGGCTCGTCGGGATATATCCGCAACGCCGACGACCAGAACCGCCGTTTCGACGAACCGAAGGATTACTACCGCCCGATTCCGAAGGAACAAACCATACTCAATCCAAGCCTTACCCAGCCGTACGGCTGGTAATTGAAAATGTAGCAGGGAGGCAGGGTTTCGTACCCTGTCTCCCTGTTTTTGAAAGATATACTCTGTGTCGTAAAGTTCGACATTACACCCTGTTCCTGTTTTCTGCCATGACTGTAATGATTTAAAAATTAACAGGCAAATTCATTTCTCAGGATGAAGTATTACTGTTATGTTCATTTTGCTTTAACCGGGCAATTTCTGCAAGAAGAATTTCATATTCCCCGGCAATTTTTTCCCGCGCCTCCCGCTCTTTTTCCCGCGCCTCTCGCTCTTTCTCAAGTTCTTTAGCGAGTTTTTCACGCTCTATTCTACCTTCTTCCCTGCCTTCTATTCGTCCTTCGAGTTTGGAGGAAGCAATGGTACTCAGGTTTTCACTTCGCAGACGCAGCATGTAGTCGTAGGCTTTCCGTTCTTCCGTCGAGAGATTGTCGCGGTCAAGCACTTTTCGCGCTTTCTCCAGCCCTCTGGCCCTGAATTCTTCCTTTATGACGTTGTGTTTCAAGAAATAAATCCACTCGTCCAGCGTATCCTTTGCCACGTCGTTAAAACTGTTGACCTTCAGAATGTAGTATTCGGGATAGATGTCGCTCGCGGTTTCCTTCCCGAATGCTTCGCGCTGCGCCTTCGAAAGACGGAGTTCATCCCTGATGTGCAGACCCGTGAAATGCGTCCGTCCGTGATAGACATAGTCGCTGCCCTGTCCCAGGTCGAAATAGACAATGTTGATGGAATAGACTTTTTTCACTTCCAGGTATTTCGCCCCCTGAACCATACGCTCGGTGATGGTCTTGCCCGTTCCGTACAGCATCCGGTGCAGATAGTCGATCTCCGGCGTAAACTGCAACTCTATCAGCAGTATTTCGTCCGATTCGGCTTCCACCAGGATGTCGACCCGGTTGTATTTGTCGTCCGGATGTTCCTTGTTGCTCTCGCTTTCGCCGATGGTCTTTACCGAAATGTCGCGCATGAGCAGCTCGCTCAGAAAACCTTCCAGCACTGCGTAGTTGGCCTTGTTGCGCAGCAGCCGCTTCAATGCATAATCGAACGATATCAGTACCCGTTCACCTTTTTCACGCTTTTTCATGACTTTTCTCCTTCTATTTTTATACCCCGCAAAATTAGATGAAAATCCTGCGATTTCCAAACACAGGCAATGAAAAAGGCTTTTTTACGGAGGAAAGTTCGATTCTCCAATATCAGTCCGCTGCAAGTTTCATAATCCCTTTCTACGATATTTCGGAACATGTTTTTTATTTCACAGACAAACCGTTTCATAAATAGTCAATACTCCGGGCTACAAAAAATCATTCATATATTTGCGAGAAATATATTCACTTATCGTATGTTACCAACCGGAATATTCCTCCTGAACTCTTCCTTGAAAGAAATCAGCGTCTCCGTACGCGCCAATCCGAGCGGTTGGAGTTTGTGATGGATAATGTCAAGCAAATGCTTGTTGTTTCTCGCATAGATTTTGATGAAAAGGTCGTATTGTCCGGTTGTGTAGTGACACTCCACTACTTCGGGGATTTGCTGCAACGCCTCAATGACAACGGGAAATTGTCCGGGATTTTGCAAATACAAACCCATGTACGCACACGTTTCATAGCCAATCATGGAACTGTCCAATAAAAATTCGGAGCCTTTGATCACTCCTGCATTCATCAACTTCCGGATTCGCTGGTGAATGGCAGCTCCCGAAACATTACACTCCCGCGCTACTTCGAGGAATGGTTTTCGTGCATCATTAGCAATCCGTTTCAGGATTTCTCTGTCTAACTCGTCTAATCTGTAATGCATAGTGGGTATATTTATTAGATATTATATTTTCCTCATGCCGGCTACAAAATTAGTATTTATTCTGGAATAAATTTCCCTATCTGTTCTTTTTGTGTTATTTTTTCATATTGATTCTTTATGTGAGCAACCGGAAAGCGCCTGTTTTCAATTATGTTTCGCTTTGAATCTCTGAAACTTTTAGCTTTGCATAAAAAAAACGAGGTTGCTCTTTTTCCGGACAACCTCGTTTCAATATTGTGAACACACTCGATTTCAGTCAGTCCGTTTTCTTGCGGAATAGCTGATTTTGAGTGCATAGGCTTTACGCAACGCCTGTTTGAGGTCTGTCACCAATCCCATTTTCGTATCGTAGTCGCCTTTGATGGAGACCGTCATATAGGGTTGATCTTCCTCTTTCATACTCGACTTTTCCTGTGCGATGTATGAGCCAACTTCCGATACTTCGGCGAATTGATCGTTCAATTGCAAGCGCGGTTCGGTACCCATTTTTGCCGCAAATTCCGACAGGGGTTTACCGACATAGATATATGTCACCAGCGATTTTTTCTCCAGTTTCTGAAGTTCTGTTGCGTGAGGCACCCTGAACTGTACCTTGAGGGTCACTTCACGCATGGTCGTTACCATCATGAAAAAGAACAGGATTGCGAAAACCAGGTCAGGCAATGACGATGTATTCAATTCGGGCATTTCGCGTCCGCCCGCTTTATTAAACTTTCCCATTACTTTTTATCTCCATAGTTTTTAGGCTCGGCTTCCGATATCTTTTGCGGATAAATCATCTGCACAGCCTTTTGTTGTTCTTCTTGCAATTCGGCAAAGGTCTTGTTCCATTTGTCTCTGGATATCTCATCGCGAAGTTCGTTGTATGCCGCGGCCAGTTCGTTCTGTACGTCGATATATTTCTGATACTGCGTACCCCGGTCGTTCATCAGCGAAATGACATGCAGTTTGCTTGTCTTCACCAGTCCAAAGAACGGAACATCCTCTTCTACTCTTTCCGGCAGGCTCGGGTCATCGTCTCGATTCGCGATAAACTCTTTTGCCTTTTCTCTCAGTCCGCTTAGTTCCACATATTCGCCTGCGCACAATATCTGATTGTGCGTATTGATCAGGATAGGCAAAATGTTCCTCTTCTTGATATCGATTTCATCCAATTTTCTTTCGTCATTGGGCGGTTGCGGCAGACGCCTTGCCAACCCCTGATCGGTATCCATTGACGTGGTCAACAGAAAGAATAGGAGTAACATGAACGCAATATCTGCGGAAGAAGACCCATTAATGCCGGGAACTTTTCTTTTTTTCCCCATTTTCGTTTTTCTTAATGATTACTTCTTCAATACCGATTTAATCGAACCTGCAATCATTGCCAGTATGCAGAGAAAGAGCACGACATAGATAGAATAAATCCACATGTCCGAGATTTTCAGCCATTTCTCTGTATTAAAATGTGCAGAATCGGTATTAATATTGGGCAGAGGCGTAGCATCACCTAATACATAAGTAATGACCAGAAGCCCCGCAAAAACAATGAGGACGATTAGCGATCCGAGCGCTGCTTTGGGTTTCGCTTGCAGGGACGACACGAACTGCAGTATCCCGAAAACCAGCATTCCCACAATCGTGACTGCAGCAATCAGATAGCACCAGTACAGCAATTCGGATGTGTAAATCGGTTCTTTAGTCTCCGCAGCCGGGTCAACGACCCCCCCCAGATAAAACAGCGCCAATACGCCTACGCTGATTATCATGACAAGGAGCAACGTCCAACTTGAAAATCTTCTTATTTGAGTTACAGCCATGGCTTTTTATCTTTGATATTTTACGTTGTATTTGATAATTATGTCGAGCAGAGTGATGGACGCGTCTTCCATTTTGTTCAGGATGGTTTCCAGTTTACTCAGCAGATAATTATAAAATACTTGCAGGATAAGGGCTACAATCAAACCGCCTACGGTCGTGATCAGCGCCACTTTCATACCGCCGGCAACAACGGTCGGACTGATATCGCCTACGCGCTCGATTTTGTCGAACGCCATGATCATACCAATCACCGTTCCCAGGAATCCCAGAGACGGCGCCATGGCGATAAACAGCGTAATCCACGACAAATTCTTTTCGAGCAGACCGCCCTGTACGCCACCGTAAGAAATGATGGATTTCTCTATGATGTCGACGCCCTGGTCAATTCTCAACAATCCCTGATAGGCAATCGATGCTATTGGGCCTCTCGTATTGCGGGCGATGGCTTTCGCCGATTCTACGTCGCCTTTGTCTACAAGCGCCGACTCAATGCCTTCCAGCATCTTTTTGACGTTAGTGTCTGCCAGATTCAGATAGATAATACGTTCCAGCACAAATGCCAAACCTAAAATCAATGCGATGGCAATCAGACTCATAAAGTCTGGGCTACCTTCAATAAATTTGGTTTTGAGAGCCTGATGCATACTCTCACCTTCAATAGCAGTAGCTTCCTGCGCAAACATGGCAACAGAAGTTCCAAGTGCGCACAATACCAAGAATGTCTTTGTAAATAACTTTTTCATAGCGTTTGAAAATTTAATAAATAATTTAATTTCGTTTTTTTTATTGTTAATAATTTAATTCGTTTATCTCTAACTATTTGTCGTATATGCCGCGGAGAAAGCGGGATTCGAACCCGCGATACGCTTTAGGCATATACACGCTTTCCAGGCGTGCCTCTTCAACCACTCGAGCATCTCTCCTTTTATAGTCTTTTTGAGCATCGTCTCGAAAACGAGTGCAAATTACGCAAAAAATATAACATACTATCTTTTTCAGTGTACAAATATCAGTTTTTTACTCGAAAGAACAGGCAACTTAAACAAAAAAAATGCACCCCCTATGAAAATTTCTTTTCGGCTCATATGCTATCCAATTGAATATTAAATAATTCGAGAGTGCTTTTTTTTGTGACTTCTGCGATGTTTGCCAAACTGCTTTCGAGAGAGGATGCCAGTTTCTTTGCCGTTTCCCACAAAAAAAGCGGTTCGTTTCGTTTTCCGCGGTATGGTGAAGGCGCCAGATAGGGAGCGTCTGTCTCCAGAAGCAGTTTTTCGATCGGCGTGCGCCCGATAATTTCGGGCAAGTGAGACTTTTTGAATGTCAGTATGCCGTTTATTCCTATTTTAAAACCGTTTAACCGCATGATTTCGTTGAGGTCAGCCTGTGTTCCGTCGAAACAGTGGAAGACGCCTTTCAGTCGACTTGCTCCGACTTTGTGTATGGAATCAAACACTTCGGCGAAAGCATCCCGCGTATGGATGGCTACGGGCAGACGCAGGTCGATGCTCCAGCGCAACTGTTCCTCGAACGCGGCCTTCTGTTCTTTCAGACGGCTTTTGTCCCAATACAGGTCAATCCCGATTTCTCCAATTCCGCAACAGTTACGTTGCGCAAGCGCCGATTCGACCGCTTTCAACTGCGAAGCATATGTATGATCGACACTCGTCGGGTGCAACCCCATCATCGGGAAGGCAAATCCAGGCTCCGCATCGCACAGTTGCAACAGCGGCGAGATTGTTGATGCATCAATGTTCGGCAACAGCACGGCTTCTATTCCCGATTCTTTGGCCGCACGTATCGTCTGTTCGCGGTCTCCGTCGAATGCGTCCAGATATAAATGCGTATGGGTATCGATTATTTTCATGCCTGTTTGAGTGTTATGATTCACGTTTCATCAGGCGCCTGCTTGCATCGCGTATGACGGCGAGGCGTTCTGCCGGCACGTCCAGGCCGTCCAATTCGCTCATTGCCATATTATAATAGTGTACAATTCTGTTTTCCGTCAATTCCTTTATCTGCAGTTGGGTATACAGGGATATGAAAGCGGCTATTTTTTCGTCAGGCGTAAAGTCGCCCGATGCAGACCGGTAGCGACTGATGGCGTGCTTCTGTGCTGCAGAGGCCTGTTGCAGGGCATGTATGAGCAGGAATGTCTTTTTGTTGCAGAGAATATCACCCCCGATGTTTTTCCCAAACATCTGCGGGTTTCCGTATACATCCAGTAAATCGTCCTGCAACTGGAAAGCCAGTCCGAGATGCAATCCGAAACGGTACAGCTTTTCTGATTCGGCGCTCGGTGCGCCTCCGAGGATTGCCCCCGATTTGAGGCAACATGCCAGCAGAACAGCCGTTTTCAGACGTATCATTTCGATATATTCGGCTTCCGTCACTTCTTCGCGCGTTTCAAATTCCATGTCGAACTGTTGTCCTTCGCAGATTTCGATGGCCGTCTGCGTGAACAGCGGAAGTATTTCCCGAAGACAGGCGAGGGGTGTTTCGCCTATCAGGCGATAAGCCGAAATGAGCATGGCGTCGCCCGACAGGATGGCGGTGTTGCGATTCCATTTTTTATGTACGGTCGGGCGGTTTCGCCTGATGTCGGCTTCGTCTATCAGGTCGTCGTGCAGCAGGGTAAAGTTATGGAAGATTTCCAGTCCCAGCGCAGTCGGCAGGGCTTTATCCACCGACCCGCCATACAAGTCGCAAGCCATCAGGACGAATGCCGGACGGATGCGTTTACCTCCATTAGAGAGGATGTATTTTATCGGATCGAACAGACTTTGGGAGTGACTCTCAAACGTCAACTGCCCGATGGCTCTGTCGATGACCGGCAATATTTGCTCAAGTGACAACATTAACGCATACTGCACTAAAAAAGGTCGCCTGCGCGACCTTTTAATTCATAAACAATTTTAAATATCAAAATATTTATGGAAAACAAAAACTTTATTGCAACCTGAAGTTAATCGGTATGGTATACTTCACACGTACCGGTTTACCTCTCTGTTCGCCCGGTTGCCATTTCGGCATGGTACTGATTACGCGCATAGCTTCTTTATCAAGCGAAGCGTCGACGCCGCGTACCACCTCAATGTCTACAATGGTACCGTCCTTGTTTACGACGAATGAACATGATACACGTCCATGAATACCGTTTTCCTGCGCTACAACCGGATATCTCAGCGCTTTTGAGATAAAACTCAGCATCGCGGCCTGGCCGCCCGGAAATTCAGGCATCTTTTCTACTACCTGAAAGATGTGTTGCGAGTCTTCTTCCTCTTCCTCTACTACCGCAGGCGGAACGTATGTTTGCACCTGTGCATCCCTTTGGTTATCTTCCGAAGACAAGATGTCGACCTGTTCAATGTTAGCATCATCTTCCACGATATTCAATACCTCTGCAATTTCCTGTACAGGCGGTGGCGGCGGCGGTGGCGGTGGCGGCTCGTTTTGCGTAGTCATTTCAATGTCATCTTCGACAATAATGTCGGCAATTCCTTCATCTTTTGATATGTTCAGGTCTTTTTGCCCCCATTCAAAGCCCACAAACAAAACGGCCAAGCCTACTACCAAACCCATCAATAGACCAGTAGATTTGGTCTTCTCCAAGTCTGCTTTAGACGATTTCTTAATTTCCATAGCTTTTTTAATTATAAATGTTCTACTCGACAGCAAAGATATGAATAATTTTAATCCAATGTACGGAAAAATGAGAAAAAATCTCGATTTCACTTTTTTTTGAAAAACAAAAAAGAGGAAACCGGATATACCTTTTTCAGGATTTCTTCGTTATTGATATGACCGGCAGTTTGCATGCGGTTGCAAAAAGCGTGTTTTTACGCGTTTTCTGATTGAAAATGAGAATGAAACATATAAGATTGATTGTTCTTTTCGGATTGTTTCCCCTGATGCTTTGGGCGCAGGACGGCGATCGGGTATATGCGTTTTTGCGCTATCCGTCGTCTTCGCACGTCAATGCACTGGGAGGACATTCCGTTTCGTTGATAGCGCGCGACCCTTCGCTGATTTTCCACAATCCTGCGTTGCTGGGTGGCGAAATGGACGGAATGGCGAACTTGAATTACATGAATTACTATTCGGATATCCACGTGGGCAGCGTCGCTTTTACGAAGGCGCTCGGAGAAAGGAGCGCGTGGGGAGCAGGGGCTGCCTTTATCAGTTACGGCAACATGAAGGAAGTGAGCGCCGAACATGTGGTTCTGGGAAGTTTTTCGGCCAAAGACTTGAGTTTAAACGGATTTTTTTCTTACGACCTGACGGATAGCTGGCGCGGAGGCGTTTCGTTCAAGGCGCTTTACTCGAATCTTGCCGAGTATACGTCGTTTGGCATTGCCGTCGAGGTCGGACTGAGTTACTACGATCCGGAAAGGGAGTTTTCATACGGACTGGTAATCAAGAATGTCGGGGCACAGTTAAAAGGGTATGATTCCCGGCGCGAAAAAATGCCGTGGGACATCCAGACGGGAATCACGAAGAAGATGGCACATGCGCCGATACGTGTATCGGTGACGGCCATGTATCTGAACCGCTGGAAATTCAAGTATGCGGACGCCGCATTGACGGAGCAGGAAACGAACGACACGTTTGTGCAGACGCTTGCGAAACATCTGGTTTTTGGAGTGGACTGGATTCCTTCCGAAAATTTCTGGCTGGGGGCAGGATTTAATCCGAAGACCGGCATGGATATGAAATTGCGGGACGGAGGGAACGGCTTGAGCGGTTTTTCCATAGGTGCAGGTCTGAAGGTCAATCGCTTTGACGTGAGCGTTTCCGCAGCGCGCCATCATCCATCAGCTTATTCGCTGATGTTGAGCGTATCAACAGCCCTGTCCGGTTTTGAACCTTGATTTATATAAACAAATTAATGTACGCGCGTGCAGAAAATAAATGTGGCTATTGATGGTTTTTCGTCTTGTGGAAAGAGCACGATGGCAAAAGATCTGGCCTGCGAGGTGGGCTATACATATATCGACAGTGGTGCGATGTATCGTGCAGTGACACTTTATGCTCTTCAAAACCGGTATTTTGCCGGCGACGGGGTGGACGAAGCAAAGTTGCGCGACGATATCGAATGGATAGACATCGCGTTTAAAGTGCATTCTGAAACGGGACGGACGGAAACGCATCTGAATGGCGCGCAGGTGGAAAACGAGATACGCAGCATGGCAGTGGCTGCCCGCGTGAGTTTGATCGCTTCGCTGGGTTTTGTTCGCCGCGTGCTGGTTATCAGGCAGCAGGCGATGGGACGCGACAAAGGCGTGGTAATGGACGGGCGCGACATCGGAACGGTTGTGTTTCCCGATGCCGAGTTGAAAGTCTTTGTGACGGCCTCGCCCGCCATTCGTGCTCAACGCCGTGTAGATGAATTGAAAATGAAAGGAGTGCAAGTCTCGTTCGAAGAAGTGCTGAGTAATGTCAGGGAACGCGACCGGATAGATATGACCCGCAGGGAAAGTCCGCTGACGAAAGCGCCCGATGCAATTGAACTTGATAATTCGTATATGACCGTTCGAGAACAGCAAGCCTGGCTGCTGGCACAGTTTAACCGTGCGGCCGGACATACGTAAGGAATATGATTGAGGTGACGATAGACAGTAATTCGGGGTTCTGCTTCGGCGTGGTCAAGGCCATACAAAGCGCCGAGCGTGAACTGGAAAATACGGACGAACTGTGCTGTCTTGGCGACCTGGTGCATAACAGCCTGGAAATGGAACGTCTGCGGCTGCTGGGTCTCAGGACTGTCCGGCACGAAGACTTGCCGCAGTTGAGAGGCCGTACCGTATTGCTCCGGGCACATGGCGAGCCACCCTCGACCTACCACCTGGCGAAACAGCATCACATTAAAATCGTCGACGCTACCTGCCCGGTGGTGCTTAGGTTGCAGCGCCGTATCAGTCAGTGCTATCGAGAAACTAAAGGAGCTTCCGTCCAGTTGGTTATCTACGGAAAGAGAGGACATGCCGAAGTGAATGGACTGGTGGGACAAACGGACGGCACGGCCATCGTGGTCGAGAAAAGGGAAGACCTTGACATGCTTGACTTCGGGAAAGACATCATTCTTTTTTCGCAGACGACCAAGCCGTTAGACGGATTCCGGAAAATGGTAGACGTCATTGGCCGACGCATTTTATCCGGCGCGACGTTTCGTTACTACGATACGATATGCCGTCAGGTAGCCAACCGGTTGCCCGGTATCCGGGCATTTGCGGCAAGACACGACCGGATATATTTCGTTGCAGGAAAGCAAAGTTCGAACGGCCGGATACTGTTCGAGGAATGTCGCCGGGCCAATCCGGACGTGATTTTCATCACCGAAGCCGCCGAAATCACCGAACCGCTGCCGCCGGGTCTCCGCAGCGTAGGTATCTGCGGCGCCACCTCGACACCCAAATGGCTGATGGAGGGGGTGGAAGAACGGATACGGGAGATTATACTGCGTACGGGATAAACAGTCATTCAAGTTTCCCGCTTTTGATAAGTGCAAGAGTGGTAAACGGCTATAAAACCGGTATGTTTATAATTCTCCAATTGTGAGAATCCTTGCGGATTTCAGGTTGTATAAAAAAAAGCGCCCTCAGGCGCTTTTTCTGATTACAGTCCGAAAGCTTCTTTCACCTTGTTGACGTAGTCCAGCTTTTCCCACGTGAACAGTTCCACTTCACAGACAAGCGGCTCCGGGAAATAACGCGAGATGTAGGTTTTCTTCACCGTGTACGATTCGCGTCCGAAATGGCCGTAGGAGGCCGTCTCCAGATAGATGGGATTGCGCAGTTTCAGGCGTTCCTCGATGGCTTTCGGGCGGAGGTCGAACAGCGTCTCCACCTTGCGCGAAATCTCGCCGTCGCTTATTTTCAGGTTGGAACGCCCCAGCGTGTTGACGGATACGCTTGTCGGGCGCGCCACGCCGATGGCATACGATATCTGCACCAGCGCCTCGTCTGCCACGCCTGCCGCTACCAGATTCTTGGCAATATGGCGGGCTGCATACGCCGCCGAACGGTCTACTTTCGACGGGTCCTTGCCCGAGAACGCACCGCCGCCGTGAGCGCCTTTTCCACCATACGTGTCGACAATGATTTTCCGCCCGGTCAGACCCGTATCGCCGTGCGGGCCGCCGATCACGAACTTGCCCGTCGGGTTCACATGATAGATTATCCTGTCGTTAAACAGGGACTGTACCGATGCGGGGTAACGGGTTTTCACGCGGGGAACAAGGATACTGATCACATCTTCCCTGATTTTTGCGCCCATGGCAAGGTCTGCTTCATCCTGCGAACGACCGTCTCCGGCGGCAATGAACTCGTCGTGCTGCGTGGATACCACAATGGTATCGATACGCAACGGCGTGCCGTGGTCGTCGTATTCGATGGTCACCTGGCTCTTGGCATCCGGACGGAGGTAAGGCATCTGTTCCGGTTCTTTTTTCCGTATCAGCGCCAGCTCTTTCAGCAAGGCGTGAGACAGATCCAGCGCCAGCGGCATGTAGTTCGTCGTCTCTTTCGTGGCGTAACCGAACATCATTCCCTGGTCGCCCGCACCCTGTTCGTAGGGATCTGCGCGTTCGACGCCGCGGTTGATGTCGCGGCTCTGTTCGTGGATGGCCGATAGCACGCCGCACGACTTCGCCTCAAACTGATACTCGCTCTTTGTGTAACCCACGTGCCCAATCACACCGCGCGCCACTTCCTGCACGTCGATATATGCGCTCGTTTTAACTTCCCCTGCCAGCACGACCTGTCCGGTCGTGACCAGCGTTTCGCATGCAACTTTCGAATCCCTGTCATACGCAAGAAATTCGTCCAGCAAGGCGTCCGATATTTGATCGGCTACCTTATCGGGGTGTCATTCCGACACCGATTCGGAGGTAAATAAATAACTCATTACGTATAAAATTTATTAGTAAAACATCGTGAACTGACAATGTGTTGTAGATATAAATGCCGGACAGCAATACGGGAAAGACGTTTTTTAGCATTTTTTCCTGTGGTTGCAAGCAATACAAATCTATCCACTTTCAATTCGGCTGCAAATATACAAACAGATTTGAATAAAAACAATCATTGCACCGTTTTTTTTGAATCCGGCTAAAACTTTTTTGAGGCGCCATTGTTGCAGGTTGAAAACGGGTAAACAGGACGCGACAGGTTTTTCAGTCCTGAACGGGATATACATACATAACCGTATTTTTTCTCCTTTAGCATTTTCAGGCTGGCTTCGGTGACAATACCGGCATCCATTCGGCAAACTGTCAGGCTGGCCGCAATTTCCCGTGGTAATTTTTGCCAGGCCGGGTTACGGCTTGTTGATGACATTCTTGTGAATATTACTTATCTTTGTCTCCGTTTTTATTTTAATGCCCGATATATATGAAATCTGTTTATCTGTCTGTTTTTTGTGCGATGTGCATGTCCGTTTCCGTTTCTGCGCAGCGGGATACGGTGATTCCTTTTGAGAAGGCCTACAAGCGTGTTTACAGGATTGCAAAGACCGACGGCAGCCGTCCGGTGATGGACGGGCGGATAGACGAAGATTTCTGGACGGCGACGGGCGACTGGACGGAAGACTTCGTGCAGGTGATGCCCTATGAAAGGCGTCCCTCTCCGTCGCCCACCCGCGCCAGGCTGGCGTATGACGACAAATATATATATGTAGCGGTCTACTGCAAAGACAGCGAGCCGGACAGGACGATCCGCTTCATCGGCAACCGCGACGACAATATGGTGGGCGACCTCGTCAGCATTGCCTTCGACACGTATCACGACTACCGCGCCGCGCCGGAGTTCAACATCAACGCGGGAGGCAACCGCACCGACCTCATCGTGACCGACAAGCTGAGCGTCAACCGCAGTTGGAACGCCGTATGGGAGGGACGGACGCATGTCGACGCGGCGGACTCGAGTTGGACGGCCGAGCTGCGCATCCCCTTCAGCCAGCTCCGCTACAGCCGGCGGTCGGGCGACGGGCTGTGGGGACTGCACATCCGCCGCGTCATCCGCCGCAACAATGAGGTGCAGAACTGGAGCATGATTCCGCTCAAAAACAGCGGACACGTGTTCTCGTTCGGCGTAATGGAGGGCATGGACGACCTGCCGAAGCCCGGAGGCATCGAGATTGTCCCCTACGTGATGGGTAAATACCGGCGCGAACCGCAGGCCGCGGGGAATCCCTACCGCAGGGGACGGATGTGGGAACGCAACGCAGGCGTCGACATCAAGTTCGGACTGTCGGACTTCACGCTCGACCTGACCGTCAACCCCGACTTCGGGCAGATCGAACTCGACCCTTCGGTGATGAACCTGACGGCCTACGAGACTTTCTACGACGAGAAACGCCCTTTCTTCCTCGAAGGAAAACACATCCTCGACTTTGCCGGCGGCGGCGACATGATGTTCTACACCCGCCGTATCGGCGCGGCGCCGGGCTACACGCCGGAGGTGGACAACATGACTTCCTTTGCCGAGACCAAAGGCAACACGCCCATCCTCGGAGCGCTCAAGCTGACGGGCTCCAACCGGCACGGCGTGACCGTCGGCGCGATACAGAGCCTTACGGCGCGTTCGACGGCGCGCGTCACCCGCGACGGCGCGGAGAGCCGCGAAACGGTCGAGCCGGCGGCGAACTACACCGTCGCACGCGTGCAGAAAAACTGGAAAGGAAACACGCTGCTGGGCGGAATGATCACTTCCGTCAACCGCTTCACAGAGCAGTCGCACCTGAAAGACCTCCTGGTGCGCAACGCCTTCACGGCCGGGATAGACTTCACGCACTATTTCGGCAACCGCCTCTATTACGTGGACATGAAGGGAATGTTCAGTTCGCTGGACGGCAGCCGCGAAGCCATCGAACGCCTGCAGAACAGTCCCGTGCACTACTTCGGCCGGCGGTCGGCAGCCGGCTGGCTCGGCACGGACCCGACACGCACCTCGCTCCGCGGCACAGGTGGATACATACAGGCCGGACGGAAGGGCAACGACAAGTGGGCGTTCTCGGAAAACTTCGGCTGGTCGTCGCCAGGCTTCGACCTGAACGACGCCGGCTACCTCAAACAGGCCGATATCCTGCAAAACACGTCGGAAATACAGTTCCGCCGCACGGACATCTGGACGATCTTCCGCTCGAACACCGTCACGCTCACGCAAAACAACCGGTGGGACTACGGCGGAACACCTTTCCTCAACACCGTCGGGCTGACGTGGAAAACCATGTTCCTGAACCGCTTCGAACTGACGGCGACGGAGACCTTCACCTTGAACCGGCTCGACAGCCGCAAACTGCGCGGCGGCCCCGACCTGCGCTACGACCCCGGCTACACGACGGCGCTCGCCTTCAACACCGACAGGGCGCGACGGGCAGTATTTACCCTGACGTGCCTGAACACGCACAGCACGAACAAAATCGACCGGGAGCAGACCGTCGCGCCGGGCGTCGCCTTCCGCATGGGCAACCGCGTGCACCTGGCGGGCGAATTCAGCTACAGCCACAATACGGACAACACGCAGTACGTGCCCTACAGCGCCTCCTCGCCGCTCCCGTCCGTCTACCGCGAACCGCTCATGGGACGCATGGAACAGAAAACCTGCGGCCTGACCATGAAACTGCAGGTGAACGTCACGCCCGACATCTCGCTGCAGTTCTACGGTGCGCCGTTCACCTCCACCGCACGATACAGCGATTTCAAACAGGCGGCCGACACCCGCTCGCACACGCCAGGCGAACGGTTCCTCCTCTTTGCGCCCGAAGAAATCAGTTGCCGGGACGGCGTCTATACGGTCACAGACCGGAACGGACAACTCGCTTACCGGTTTGCCGACCCCGACTTCAACTTCAACGAGTTTCGCTCGAACTTAGTCGCCCGCTGGGAATACATGCCCGGCTCGACCCTCTACTTCGTGTGGGAACACCGCCTGTCCGACCGCCAAAACCGTTACCTCCCCGCATGGGACGACAACCTGCAACGCATGTTA
>JAIRLL010000346.1 GCA_031259505.1 Tannerella sp. | reverse complement strand
GGTTATCTCGCCTGTTTCCCATGTCAGGTTCCGGTTGATCATCTTATTGTTGACAAATCCTTTCACGATGGAACTGCCCATCATGTAGTTGCTTGCGGTCAGCGTTTCTTTCTGCTCATAGCGGCTGACGTCGTTGTTGCCCAGCGTCCCGTAGGATGCGCGCAGTTTGCCTTGATACAGCCAGTCGCCTGTCAGATTCTTAATAAAGTTTTCTTCCGAGAATCGCCAGCCCAGGGCTGCCGAAGGAAAGAAACCGTACTGGTGTCCGGGGAGGAAGCGGGACGAACCGTCCGCACGGAAGTTGACTTCCAGCAGGTATTTGTCGTAGGCTACATAGTTCATACGTCCGATGTAGGAACGCAATCCTTCGTTGTCGGAACTGCCGCTCGTGCTCTGTACATCGGTCAGCGCCGCATTTATTTCGTGCAGCGAGGGATGAAGACGGTTGTTGCGTGATGAGCCCTGACTCCGGTTATACCAGTATTCTTCGCTGTATGCGGCCATGAGGCTGAGGTCGTGACCGTTGGCAATCTTCAGGTTATAGTCCAGCCGTCCGTTCAACTGGGTTTTGTAGCCGGTATTGGTAGCGTTTGAAACGCCAGCATCTTCGCCCACGTACACTCTTGAACCGTAGGCGCCTACCTGGAAATTATACGCCCGGTTCGGCGTGCTGGCCGACCAGGCGAACTGGTTGTAGTAGTTCAAGGCATATTCCAGATGTGCCGACAGCCCTTTCAGCGGCGTCCAGTCGAGGAACATATTGCCGAGCGCCTCCTGCCGGTTGGTGTAGTTCAGGTTGTTCACCATAAACGTATAGGGATTGTAGGCCTGTGCGTCCTCGCCGTAAGCCATCACACCGCCATAGTAACCCGTTTCGGGGTCGTAAGGCGTGATACCGGCAGGGGCGTACTTCAGGTCGAAGCCGCCGGTATTGTCCGGATTGTCCGAATCGGTATAGCCGCCGCTCATGTAATGGGTGCGATTTGTCCAGTTACCCGAGAAGCGAACGCCTACACTCAGACTGTTCAGCAGCTTGTAGTCGAAATTAAACCGCGCATTGTAGCGGGAATAATCGTTGTTGATCTGCAATCCTTCCTGATCCTGTACGCCGAGCGAAGCAAAGAAGTTCGATTTTTCGTTGCTGCCGCTTGCCGATACGTTGTAGTTCTGCATTACACCGTTGTCGCGCATGATCCAGTCCCACCAGTCGGTATTCGGAAATTTGACCGGATCGATCATACCCATTGCCAGCCACTGGTCGATCGTGCCGTTCTTGAACTGGTAATTTGATTCCAGCGTATTGACGGCGGCCGCACGCTGGTGGAGCGTCAATCCCCGTGCATAGTCCGGCATAAACTCAATAGAGTTTGTCGGATACGACATGGAATAGTTACCCGATACGTTAAACGAAACCCTGTCCGAACCTTTACCCGATCTGGTCGTGATCAGGATTACGCCGTTAGCCGCGCGCGAGCCGTAGATGGCGGCGGATGCGGCATCCTTCAGGACGGATATGCTTTCGATATCGTTCATATTAAGACGGTTGATGTTCACGTCGGGCATGCCGTCCACAACGATCAGCGGCTCGGCATTGTTGACCGTTCCCATACCGCGAATCATCAGCGAGACATCTTCGCGCCCCGCCATACTGCTGTTCTGACTGACGGCAAGACCGGGCAACATGCCTTGCAGACCGGTAGAAACGTCGATCAGCGAACGGCTTGCCAGCGTTTCGTCTACAGCCATGGCCGACACGGCGCCGGTCAGGTTCACTTTCTTTTGCGTTCCGTATCCGATAACGACCACTTCTTCGAGGGCCTGCAGGTCTTCTGCAAGCGTGATGTGCAGGACGGTCTGCTGTCCGACCCTGACCTCCTGCGTGACGTATCCGATATACGACACCTGCAGCACGGCATTGTCCGACACACTCAGGGAGAATTTCCCGTCCACATCGCTCACCGTTCCGTTCACCGTCGCGCCTTTTTCCAAAATATTCACCCCGATGATCGGTTCGCCTGTTGTCCGATCGACTACCGTCCCCGTGATGCGAATTTTGCTCTGTGCCGGTTCGCCCGTTTTCGGCGGATAGCCGTTACGGGCAAACATCATGCCCGCCCCCGCAATCAGGAGGAGTACGGACAATGTCATCATTCTTTTCCATTTTTCAAGTTTGGCATGTTTCATGCCGTCAATTAAATTCTTTATCATACTTTTTCATGTTTAATTAATTTTTGGATGGTACTTTTTAAAGTCAATCAGGCCGGAAAACAGTACCGGTTATTTCCCGACCTTTTTTCACAGGTTTCGATTTCTTCCATAGGCATTCTGTTTTAAAGTGATACATCTGTTTTTTGATTTCCGGTTAATACATCGGATCCAGTCAGGTTTGTCATTGCAGGTTCTACGCGACAACTGGCCGGCAGGGACGTACACGGAGGCCGTCCCGTCGAGCGTGTCGAGTATGTCCGGACGTAGATAGTAGTCGTCCGTCGTGTCTTTTGTAAACTCATTCAGGCGAGCGATTGCTTTGATTGCACTCATAGAGTTCCGTTTTAAAGGCTTTAATGTTTTTATAATTGAAGAACTGAATAATACAGATTTGAATGAAATCCTCCGCGCATCAGTGTTTGTGCGTATATTTTTGTCTTTTCCCGAAGTTTTTCCTTCGGAAAACGATCTTTGGTTTTGTTGTGGAGAAAATTTATTTTCAGTATATTGCGCGCGTGCACATATATTATATACGCGAGGTAGTCTCTCTCTCTCTCTCTCTCTCTCTCTCTCTCTCTCTCTCTCTCGCAAATATCGTGCCACAACCTGCCAAAAGGCGGGTTGAATCGCATTTATTTACAGAAAAAATCGAAAGTCCGTTC
>JAIRLL010000256.1 GCA_031259505.1 Tannerella sp. | reverse complement strand
TCGCTGAAAATGGAAATGCGAACTGCGCCGCCGATATTTTTATTTGGAGAATCGGGCATTATCGAAGCAGTTTAATTCCGGACAAGCGGTGGAAATATGATTTGCATCCCGGGAGCGACATTTCTGAAACTTTGCAGGCGGTTGAACCTGGCTACATCGGTACAATAACTGGCGTCACCGTAGATTTTGTGGCACCACCATGCTATTGATTCGCCGGATTTGAGCGTTACTGTATGCGACATATCGGGAGAATTGCGATTGGCTTGTTTTGCCTCTGTCTCTCTGTCCATATATCCGGCAAGATGCATCGAAACTTTTACCCGCAAAGGCTTGCCGTCGGAACTGAACAGATTGTATTCGTAATCCATCGACGACATCCTGCCCTTGAACACAAAACTTCCCCAACTTATTTGCAGATAGTTCGGCTCGTGAATGTCGTTCACAATGTTGTACGCCACCGATTCCAGTTTATTGATCGCATCGGACACGTTTCCTTCTTTCAGGGGGATTATACCTGTGCCATCGAAAACGATATCAAAAGACAGTGAGGAGTTATTCATCCGGTTAAATTTAATTTCGTTTCCCGATACAGCAACTCTCATGTCTTTGGCATAATCTATACTCGCAGTGTGTTTCAATGAATCGGGATTTATCTGGACGTCCATTTCCCCGTCTTTTTCGATAAACGTGTTCTGTTTAAATCCGATAATTTTCATCTTCATGACCTACCGTTCCTTTCTGCTTTTGTTTTGCTCTTTGATGAGTTTGACCGTTTCTTTTTGCCGTTCGCGTTTCATTTTCCGTAAAAGTTCTTCTGTGTTTTCGGGGTTTCCCGGACTTTTGTTTATCCGTTCTATTGTCGTTTTTACCTGTATTTCTTTAATAACTATTGTCATTGTTCACGTATTAATCTTTTATAGACAAATTCTATTGCTTCTACGGCAAGAACGTTTTTTTCCGCATCGAAGTTCTCTGCCTCCCATTTGACGGGATAGGCGTCGGTGCATGTCCACGACGCTTTTGGTTTTTGGTCGGCGTCGATAAGACTGACTACGATGTTTTTTGTTTTGGGCAAAGTTGAAAAGTCATTTTCAATCCATTGTTTTATCCATTGCACATTGCCGGAAGATACAGGCGCTAATGCCCTTTTCAGGACAAGATTGCCGTGTTTGATTTGTTTCGGCAATTTGTACTCAAAGTCATTAACGCCTCCTTCCTTGATGTTTTCCGTTTCCATTTCGACCGATAAACCCGACACTTCCTTGAAGGGAAACTCTTCGCCGTCGATGGTTACACGGAAATAGAACGCAACGGGTAAATCCCACATTGTTTAACCATTTGCGATTGTCAGTCCTTCGTGGGCAATCACCAGGGTTTCGATAGCTACCTCGTTACTGTCCGATTTCAGGTCGGGAGCAGTTATTTTTGAAGGCCATGCGTTTGCGAGTGTCCATACCATCGTGGGATCACCTGCTTCGTCTAAAAGCGAAATGGTAACGGTCTGTCTGGTAATGGTGTTCATCTTTATCTTGTTGAACCAGTCGAAGAACTTGTTATCCTTCACAAAAACGCCTTTTTTCAATGTTACATCCCCGTATTTTTTAATGCCGGGCATCTTGATTGTCGAAAAATCGGGGCTGCTTCCGTGACGGTATTCTATCACTTGCGCCTCCATTTCGAGACCGGTAACTTCCTGGAAAGTGGCTTCCGCCAAATCGGTATCTACTGCTACTTTAAAATAAAATTTTGGTAAGGGCCATATTGCGCCTTGTGTACCTCCATCTTCTGCCATAATTTTTACTCTATTTTTAAATTAATACTTAGATATTTAATTAACTTTTTTGCATTTGTTGTTGGAACGTGATTTCGATAAATTCCGCTGGACGCACAAGCGCTACAAGCACGGTAATCCGCATAATGCCTTCCAGGATATCTTCGGGGGTCATCGTTTCGCCTAATCCGACGCTTACGCTGTATGCGTCGTCGGGAACAGCGCCTGCAAGCCCGCCGCGTTTCCATATCCCGTTAAGGAAATTTGAAATCATGCTCTTTACGTTTACCCATGTAGTTGCAACATTGGGGTCGAACACGTATGCTTTGGCGGCGTTTTTCACCGACTCTTCCAGCATTATCATCGTACGGCGCACATTGACGTACCGCCAGTCGAGCGAATTGCCGTCGAGCGTGCGCGCTCCCCAGACTTTGATGCCTTCGCCGGTAAAGAATCGCACGGCATTGACCGATTTGCCGCTGATAGGCACATTCAGGTCTTCCTGTTCTTCGTGCGAAATGTTTACTGCCGGGCTGACCACTGTTGCAATGCTGACATTGGCGGGCGCTTTCCACACGCCCCTGCTGTTGTCGACCATAGTGTAAACGCCTGCCATCGCCGCCGACAATGGCAACAGGTTGAGCGACAGGCGAAGTTCTTTCATCAATTGCCCGTATAAGGGACTGACTTGCAGGAGTACTTTGTGCAACGTGCTGTGTTCCGTTGCGTTCAAGTCGGGCTTCAATCCGTCGATGTACTGCGTAATCTGGGTTTTCTTATTGTCGGGTATCGGCGACAGCGACAATTCTTCGCCCAACAAGGCTTTCAACCCGTCTATGTCCAGATTAAGAAAACTGATTTCATTATCCTGAACAATAGAGGTGTTAACCCATGGATAATATACGGCTCCATAGTCGAGGAAATTACTGCCTATCGCTTCGCGAAACTGTTCTATCACATCGCCGCCGGGGTCTTTACGGTCTTTGTAACCGTCGTAAACGTCCAACACAGCAAAACGATTTTTCATTACATAACCGCAATGATTCAGAACGGCTTGTTGCAGGGCATAGCAATCGCCGGTGTCTTTGAGGTTTACTGCTTCCGGGATGACGACCATTGT
>JAIRLL010000207.1 GCA_031259505.1 Tannerella sp. | reverse complement strand
TCTACCGGATTGCTTCACCCTTCGGGTTAACAGTGACATGTTTCGTTATTTGCTTATTATCAGTCCACTGGATTGCTTCGTGCCTCGCACCTTAGATTTGCATCCTGGAAAGAAAGAAAGAAAAAAAGGAGTAATTTTGTGATGATAAAAAATAATAATAACAATGACGTCGGATATCATTGTTGACAGCAACGGCATCCCCGTCATTGCGAGGAGCGTAGAGGCGTGGCAATCCAGCCCTGCACGAACCCGGATTGCGAGGGCGTAGCCTGAAGCAATCAGGACTTTATGCCGAGTACAGTATAAACTGTCGCGCCTGTTCGGACGAGAATACTCGTTTGTTCTGTCTCGTGAGGTGAAACCTTACAGTGAAGAAGCCTTTTCTTCCTGCATGCTGTTGAAGGCTGGATTTTTTCCGATCTTGCGAAGCATAAAAAAATGCATAAAAAATTTTGTCGGTTTTGCAGAAAGTCATATCTTTGCACGCGCAATTGAATAGAATATGAAGTTATTTTATTGCAAATAAAAGGATTAATAAAAAGGCCTGTTCGTCTATCGGTTAGGACGCAAGATTTTCATTCTTGAAAGAGGGGTTCGATTCCCCTACGGGCTACAGAAAATTGATAAAGAAAAAGGCTAAAATAATTTTTATAAAGAATGGCTAATCACAAATCATCCATTAAAAGGATACGTCAGATAAAGACGAGAAGCCTGCGCAACAGGTATGGCGCAAAGACGATGCGGAACGCGGTGAAGACATTGCGCGGGACGTCGGACAAGGCGGAAGCCGAAACGCTCTATCCCAAGGTATGTTCGATGCTTGACAGACTCGCGAAGAAGAATGTTATTCACAAGAACAAGGCAGGCAATCTGAAGTCGAAACTTGCCAGGCATGTGCACACGCTGGCATAGCGCCGGTATTGGTGTTGTACGCGGCAGGATTTTGTGCGTGAGATTTTGAAGTTCAAAAGATTCGAAAAAAATGAAGATTCATGAACCTTTGTCATGAACACTTTGAGTGTCGATACGTGAACTTATCCGCGTGCAAGGTATGGAATCGTTGCGGAAATGACTTTTTTGTAAAATGATATTTTTGTGAGAGCCGGTTCAAACGAGACCGGCTTTCGTTTCTGAAGGCCTGTTCGTCTATCGGTTAGGACGTGAGATTCTCATTCTCAAAAGAGGGGTTCGATTCCCCTACGGGCTACTTCGGGAAAATTCATTCCACACGCAGGGCTTTCTCCGGTGTTAACAACTTTTCTCGCGTGTATTTCCCTCCGGTAAAAAAATAATCACTATATTTGTTAGCTGTTTTTGCAGAAAAAGCAAAGCGACTTGAAACTTGAAATTTAAACAAACAGATTCATGACTGATGAAGATTTGAATGTAGCAGGCGAAGAATATTCATCGAAGAATATTCAGGTGCTGGAAGGCCTGGAAGCCGTGCGCAAACGCCCTGCCATGTATATTGGCGACACGAGCGAAAAAGGATTGCATCATTTGGTATACGAAGTAGTGGACAACTCCATCGACGAAGCGCTGGCAGGCTACTGTTCTTATATAGAAGTAATTATCAACGAAGACAATTCCATCCGCGTGGACGACGACGGCCGCGGCATCCCGGTTGACTATCACGAAAAAGAAGGAAAATCAGCCCTGGAAGTAGTACTGACAGTTCTACATGCCGGCGGCAAGTTCGACAAGGGAACATACAAGGTGTCGGGCGGATTGCACGGCGTCGGCGTGTCGTGTGTGAATGCCCTTTCCTCCTATTTGAAAGCCGAAATATACCGTAACGGCAAGATTTACATGCAGGAATATTCGATGGGTAAACCACTGAACGACGTCAGTGAAATCGGCGTAAGCGACCGTACGGGCACCACCATCACCTTTAAGCCGGACCATACGGTTTTCACCGTGACCGAATACAAATATGACATACTGGCGACGCGATTGCGCGAACTTGCTTTCCTGAATGCCGGTATCAGGTTGAAACTGATTGATAAACGTGTATTGAAGGAAGACGGTTCATACAAGTCGGAAATTTTCTATTCCGAAGACGGACTGAAAGAATTTGTCCGCTACGTCGACCGTTCCAAAGAATCGCTTATCCACGACATCATACACATCACAACGGAAAAACAAAACACCCCCGTCGAGGTGGCAATGACCTACAACATGTCGTACAACGAGAGCGTATTTTCATATGTAAATGATATCCATACGATTGAAGGAGGGACGCATCTGGCGGGATTTCGTCGCGGCCTGACCCGTACGCTGAAAAAATACGCCGAAGATTCCAAACTGCTCGAAAAGGCGAAAGTAGAGATTCAGGGCGACGATTTCCGTGAAGGATTGACGGCTGTGATTTCCATCAAGGTAGCCGAACCTCAGTTCGAAGGCCAGACGAAAACAAAACTCGGAAACAACGAAGTGATGGGCGCCGTGGATATGGCTGTCGGCGAGGCGCTGGGATATTATCTCGAAGAGCATCCCAAAGAAGCGAAAGCGATTGTCGACAAGGTGATTCTTGCCGCGACGGCGCGTCAGGCCGCACGCAAGGCCCGCGAACTGGTGCAGCGGAAATCGCCACTGACGGGCGGCGGATTGCCCGGAAAACTGGCCGACTGCTCATCAAAAGATGCCATCGAATGTGAACTGTTTCTCGTCGAGGGAGATTCGGCCGGCGGCACGGCAAAGCAAGGCCGCGACCGCATGTTTCAGGCCATTCTACCCCTGCGAGGTAAAATCCTGAATGTCGAAAAGGCAATGGACCACAAAATTTTCGAAAGCGAAGAAATACAGAATATTTTCCGTGCACTGGGCGTCACAATCGGGACGGACGAAGACCCCAAGGGACTCAATATGAGTAAAATCCGTTATCACAAAATTATCATCATGACCGATGCCGACGTCGACGGAAGCCATATTGCCACGCTGATACTGACGTTCTTTTTCCGCCGCATGCGTGGTCTGATTGAGAATGGCTACGTCTATCTGGCCACTCCGCCTCTCTATCTTTGCAAGAAAGGCAAAATCGAAGAATATTGCTGGACAGACCAGCAGCGCCAGACATTTATTGACAAGTACGGAAACGGAAACGAAAACCAGGTTCATACGCAACGCTACAAAGGTCTGGGCGAGATGAACGACAATCAGTTGTGGGACACAACGATGAATCCGTCGAACCGCACGCTGAAACAAATCACGATTGAAAATGCAATGGAAGCCGATTCGGTATTTGCCATGTTGATGGGCGAAGACGTAGGCCCGCGTCGCGAATTTATTGAGGATAATGCTACTTATGCGAACATAGATGCTTGAATAAATGGGAAATGCAGTCCTTTCTGCCGATTTGGGACGGATTTACAAGGAGGTAGACAATTTCATCTCCGCACGGGCGACCCGTCAGCCGCCGGTGATAGGTATTTCTGCGAACAGAAAAGAAGGACTGTCGTGCATATCAGAGCCTTATTGCCAGTCCGTGATGCTGGCGGGAGGGGCGCCCGTTCTGATTCCCGTCACTACCGACATCAAAGCCCTGGATGCGGTTGTCAGGTTGCTGGACGGGCTGATCTTTTCGGGTGGAGGCGATATCGATCCTGTTTTCCTTGCCGAAGAACCGATACCCGGACTGGACGGCGTGGATGCATTCCGGGATTCATACGACTTTGCGCTTCTGCGGCTGGCATTTTTGTATCAGTTGCCGGTGATGGGTATCTGCCGCGGACATCAGGCGCTGAATATAGCTTTCGGCGGAACACTGTATCAGGATATTCATTCGCAGTTTTTGCCTGAAGCGCTGAAACACAGTCAGGACGAGCCGCGCGACTGTGCTACGCATACCGTGATGCTCACGAACCGGCCTTCGAAACTGAGTCGCATCATGAAAAACAGAGACGTGCTTTACGTCAATTCACTGCATCATCAGGCGGTGAAAAACGTTGCTCCCGGATTTGTGGCGACGGCCATAGCGCCCGACGGCGTGAACGAAGCGATGGAACATCCCGAATATCGTATTTTTTCCGTACAGTGGCATCCCGAACAAATGGCCGTGAAAGGCAACGAAGAGATGCTTGACCTGTTTCGTTTCCATGTCCTTCAGGCAAACCGTTTTGCCGAAGCAAAAAAGTTGCACGGCAAAATACTGACAATTGATTCACATACAGATACACCCGACGTCTTTCCTGATACGTTTGACTTGGGGAAGCAGGAAGGGAGCAAGGTCAATCTTCCGCTGATGGAAGCGGGACGTCTCGACGCCGTATTCATGGTTGCATACATTCCGCAGGGAAAACGCGACGACGCCTCGCTACGGGCGGCAACCCGGTATGCAGAAGAACGGCTTTCGCGAATTATCGAGCAGGAGCGGTTGAATCCTTTACGTGCAGGCATAGCGCGTACGGCAGACGATCTGAAACGCCTGAAACGGGAAGGACGGAAAGCCCTCTTCATGGGTATCGAAAACGGCTATGCGATAGGAAAAGACATTGAAAATCTGAAAAGATTCAAAGATATGGGCGTCTCGTATATTACGCTGTGCCACAACGGCGACAACGACGTCTGCGATTCGGCAAAGGGGCATGCGGAATGGGGTGGCCTCAGCCCGTTCGGCCGGGACGTGGTGGCGGAAATGAATCGCCTGGGGATAATGATTGACGTATCACATGCAGCCGGAAGCACGTTTTGCGACGTGCTGCAGCACAGCCGTTTTCCCGTGATTGCATCCCATTCGTCGGCACGTGCGCTGACCGACCATCCCCGTAATCTGACCGACTCCCAGATAAGAACGCTGGCTGCTCACAACGGAGTGATCCAGATTTGCATGTACAGGGAATTTCTGAATGAGGAAGCAGAGAAAGCCTCCCTGAGCGACGCCATCCGTCATATCTGCCATGTAGTTGATTTGGTTGGGATTGATTATGTGGGCATTGGTTCCGATTTCGACGGCGACGGCGAAGTCACCGGCTGCAGGGCTGCGAATGAACTGATTCAAATCACCGTGCGGCTGATGGATGCAGGTTTCAACGACGAACAGATTGCAAAGATATGGGGTGGTAATCTGATGCGGGTCATGGATGCCGTGCAGCGCGTCGACAAATCGTAACAATTAAAATGAAGGATATGGATAAATTAATTTATGTATGGGCGGGATGCATTCTGCTGACGTGTTGCGGACAGCGACCGGCGGCGGACAAACCTGCGCCGGTCGCTGTTGCGGTGAAAACGTCGGCGGCGCCCGAATTTAATCGCGACAGCGCCTACGCGTATGTAGCACGACAAGTGGCATTCGGTCCCCGCGTACCCAACACTCCGGCGCACAAGGCTTGCGGCGCCTGGCTTGCCGGCGAACTGGCACGGTTCGGTGCAGAGATTTACGTCCAGGAAGCTACCTTGACGGCGTATAACAACGAACGCCTGGAAGCCAGAAACATTATCGGCTCATTTCATCCCGATAAAAACGAACGGGTACTGCTCTTCGCTCACTGGGATTCGCGACCGTATTCTGACCGCGACGGGGAGCACAATCACTACAAGCCGATCGACGGAGCCGACGACGGGGCAAGCGGAGTGGGCGTCCTGCTCGAAATCGCCCGTCAGACAGGTATGAACGATACGGAAACCGGCATCGACATCATCTTTTTCGATGCGGAAGACTACGGCACACCCGAATTCATGAGCGGCGCCGGGCCCAGCGCCGGCACGTGGTGTCTCGGTTCGCAGTTCTGGGCAAAGAATCCACATAAGCCCAACTACAAGGCTGATTACGGCATATTGCTTGATATGGTTGGCGCACGCAACGCCACTTTCTACAAGGAAGCCGCTTCCGTCTACCGCGCTGCCCCGGTGGTGGAAAAAGTGTGGACGACGGCGCGCGATCTGGGCTACGGAAAATACTTTGTCAATGCCAACGGAGGCGCTATCACCGACGACCATCTGTTCGTGATGGCCGGGCGGGGCTTTCCGTGTATCGACATCATCCATTTAGACCCCAATTCGCCGCATGGCTTCGGCGCTCACTGGCATACGCAGCGAGATGCAATGGACAACATCGACCGCGAAACGTTGCAGGCCGTCGGGCAAACCGTACTGGAAGTGATTTATTCGAAGAAATGAATAACTATGGACAAAACAATTGATGAAATACAGGACGAAATCATTGAAGAATTTTCCGCATTCGACGACTGGATGGACAAATACACCCTGCTGATAGATCTGGGAAATTTGCTGCAACCGTTAGACGGAAAGGACAAAACGGAAAACAACCTGATAGAAGGATGCCAGAGCCGCGTGTGGCTGAGCGCCGAGTATACGGACGGCAAAGTGTTTTTCCGGGGCGAAAGCGATGCCGTCATCGTGAAAGGCATTGTATCGCTGTTGATAACCGTCCTGTCCGGACATTCCCCTCAGCAGATTCTCGACTGCGACCTCTATTTTATTGAGCGCATCGGATTGAAGGAGCATCTCTCCCCTACCCGTTCCAACGGACTGGTTGCCATGCTCAGGCAGATGCGGATGTATGCGCTGGCCTTTCAGGCGAAAGGGTAGGCTACTGCGAGGTACGAAGCAGGAAGCAATCTGGAATAATATCGCAAAATTACACCGCGCGCAATATACACGCTGGACAGACAACAGTCTATCGTTCATGTTTTTGACGGTACGGGGAAGTGTGTCTTTAAAATTGACAGGCGGGGACAGGGTTCCGGCGAATATCCGATGAATGATTTATTCCCCGGGTGCATTTGACTGCGCCGATTTTTAATTGGCTACGCCGAACTTCGTTTCAAGTTGTTGCATCGTCAAGTGACTGTCTCAAAAGTCTGGAATCGCGTCAACAACTAAAGGATTGCTGCCGGTTCTGTTTTTTTTTTCGAATCAAACGGTTGTATGTCGAACAGAAATACAGTAACTTTGCGTCATGAATTTCTAATATAGTTAAAAACAGAATGATGAAAAGAAACAGTTTTATCTGGATGGCGTGCGCCCTCTTCTTTATCTCGTGTAGCGGGGAAGTGCGGCTGTACGTAGCGCCCGGCGGCGACGACAGCCATGCGGGAACGTGCTCCGAACCGCTCCGGACGTTTGAGGGCGCACAGCGTGTCGTGCGTGCGGCGCTGAAAAAGACGCCCGGACGGAAAGTAACCGTCCTGTTCAGAGACGGCAATTACCCGGTGGAACAGACGATTTGCCTGACGGCCGAAGATTCCGGCACGCCGGATGCTCCCGTCGTCTACCGGGCGGCGAACGGCGAAACGCCTGTTTTTACCGGCAGCAAAGCGCTCACGCAATGGGCGAAGGCAGCCGGTGAGGAAATACCGGAACAGTTGAACGTCGCGGTACGCAATCAAATCTACGTGACCGATCTGCGCACGGCAGGCATCACCGACTTCGGCGACCCGACGGATGCCGGCCGGCGTCCGGACCTGATCTGCAACGGAGAGTTGCAAACGCTGGCGCGCTGGCCAAACACTGGCTTTGTCAGGGCAGGACGGGCGAAAGGCGCTACACCGCTTCCCGAAACTTACATCCGGGAACACGGTACGCGGGAAGGTGTTTTCGAATATACAAACCCCATCCAGGACCGCTGGACGACCGAGGAAGATGTCCGGCTGGGAGGTTACTGGTACTGGGACTGGAGCGACGAATTTCAGTCCGTGGAACGCTGGGACGCCGCTACACGCACGGCATACTTGCGCGAGCCTTATCACCGCTACGGTTTCAGGGACAGTCTGCGCTATTTCGGGCTGAACCTGTTCGGCGAAATCGACCGTCCCGGCGAGTGGTACCTGCACCGTGCGACCGGGCGGCTCTACTGGTATCCGCCGGAGGGCGTCGACCCGGCGCAGGCGGAAGTACGGCTGACCTGTTTCGCCAGCCCTTACATGCTGACGGCCGACGGCTGTTCGCACCTCACGCTCGAAGGGCTGACTTTCCGCGACGGACGCGGCACGGCGCTCCTGATCCGGGGCGGCGCGCACAACCGGCTCTCCGGCTGCCGGATCGAACGCTTCGGACGCGACGGCGTGCATATCGAGGAGGGCACGGGACATGGCGTGACCGGCTGCTACCTGTCGACTTTCGGACACGGCGGATTCAAAATCTCAGGCGGCGACCGCCGAACCTTGACGCCGGCCGGACATTTCGTCGAACATACGGTGGTGGAGAATTTCTCCCTCTTCCAGCGCACCTACGAGCCGGCTGTCCACCTGACGGGCTGCGGCGCTCGCATCGCCAACAACCGATTCCGCAATTCGTCCTCTTCAGCCATGCGTCTCGAGGGTAACGACTTTATCATCGAATACAACGAAGTCAGCCACGTGGTCGACGAATCGGACGACCAGGGAGGAATCGACATGTGGTACAATCCGTCGTACCGGGGCATCGAGATACGCTACAATCGCTGGTCGGACATCTCCGGCGGCACCCGTCACGGTGCGGCAGGCGTTCGCTTCGACGACATGATTTCCGGCATGACGGTCTACGGCAACCTGTTCGAACGGTGCGGCGCTCATCACTTCGGCGGCGTCCAGATTCACGGCGGCAGAGACAACCGTATCCTGAACAACGTCTTCTATCATGGTCCTTTTGCCGTCAGTTTCTCGCCCTGGAGCGAGGAGCGCTGGCTGCGTGAACTGGAAAGTCCGGCCATACAGGAAAAGATGTACGGGCAGGTCGACATCAACTCGGAAATATATCAGCAGAAATATCCCGAACTGAAAAATCTCCGGCAGGGCGTCAACGTAAATACCGTGGCCGACAACCTGGTGATTTCCTGCAATCAAATGTACAGGAACCGACCGGAAACTGTCGTCGAGCGCAACAATACGCAACTGGATTCCGAAGGCAAGCCTCTTGAAGCTTTCTGCACGGACGAGGTACTGGCCGAATATGGTCTGCAACCGATACCCGTAGCCGCCATCGGGCCTAAAAACAACCGGTGGGTGAAGGATGAATGATGACTTGAATCAGTTTATAAAAGTCTACTTCAGAAACTGAAAAGTCTACTTCAGAAACTGAAATAACAAAGTCAAAAAAAATCTCCCTTGTCGTTAGGAATGGGGAATTAATAAAGTGTAACATGTTTCTGGATTGCCACGCCTGACGGCTCGCAATGACGTCGGACGCCATTGCCGACAGCAACGGTATCTCCGTCATTACGAGGAGCATAGCGACGTGGCAATCCAGTAGAATAACATCACACATTTACACCGTGCGCAGTATAAGTCGCCGGATTGCTTCCGGATGCGCCGGCGCAGGATGACGGCTAAGCGTTGACATAAGGACGCCCGATTATCCGATTTGTAATTCTTAGATAAAATTATGCTATCATTCTTAATTCCGCGCCTATTTCCGACCGGACTTCCTTCGGGGTTCCTTCGAAGTGCGTTCGAAGTGTGTTCGAAGCGCGCTTATGTCGATGAACTGTTAAGAAAATAAAAATATAAGGGAGTGTTTTACTTTTAAATACGATATATAACGTTTTTTTTGGGATGACAATCTGAGTTCGGGATAAGAAATGAGGCTGTCTCAAAAGCCCGAAGCCAGTTATTGAAGTAAATATTTCAATTCTTTCTTATTCCGAACCCGGATTTATACTGC
>JAIRLL010000193.1 GCA_031259505.1 Tannerella sp. | reverse complement strand
GTCAGCCTGAACGGTAATTTCATGCTGAACATCGGGCCGCGGGCAAACGGCGACGTGCCGTACGAAATAGAACAGCGACTGCTCGAAATCGGCGAATGGCTGGAAATTAACGGCGAATCGATATACGGCGCGGAAGCCTTCGAACTGGACGGGAATATGCACGACTGGGGCAAAATCACCGCGAAACGCGCCGGCAACATGACGCGGCTTTATCTCCACGTCTACAACTGGCCATTAAACAGACACCTGCCGCTGACGGGCATAACGGATGCGCCCGACAGGGTTTATCTGCTCGCCGACAAACAGCAGCAGCCGCTGCCTTACACGCACGACGGCGCCTTTACCGACATCGCACTGCCGGCCTTGCAGCCGGACAGACGGATATCCACAGTAGTGGCGGAATATGCCGGAACGCCGGGCACGGTGCAGGGGCTGGCCGGCATGTCGACCGACGGCGGATATTCCCTCACCTGCAACAATCAGTCGGGAAACAGCACGGTTGAAACAGAGCGTAAAAGCCGCGGCGGCACCGTTCCGTCCCATGCGGTGATACGGACGCCGCAGCGGCTGGCATGGCGGATTTACGTAGACAAAGCCGGCGACAGGACGGTCGATGTGTCATACAGCTACCAGGGGAAACCGGCCGGAGGAAAAATCACATGCCTGGCCTCCGGCGCACAACTGACACACGCCATCGAGCCTACGGGCAAAACCGTCGGCGAACCCAACTCGAACTGGATCGTCGACCGCTTCCTTTCGCACCGCCTGGGCACAGTTCATTTCCCGAAAGCCGGCATCTACGAACTGGAACTGGAAATAGCGCCCGCCAGAAACAGCGAAGTCGGATTTCAGTGGATCTGGCTGAAATAAAATATTTACCGAAGGCGCCCGCCTGTTTCAGGTGATGGACAGGAGATTCCGTGCCGGGAGGAATCTCCTGCTCCGTGCGCCCGCGCACTCCCGGAAATCCGCATTCAGTCATTCAGTTATTCCTTCGCAGTTCAAAAATTCTGCCTTCTGAACTCGGCGCAGACGACGGCCGCAGCGACGGCCACATTCAGCGACTCGGAAGTATCGCGTCCGGCCGGATAACTGGGGATACGCAGCCTGCTGTGCACAAGCGCTTCGACGGACGGACGAATGCCGCTGCCTTCGTTTCCCATCACGACGATGCCGTACGGCGAAAGCGTCTGTCCGTAAATGTCGTCGCCCTCCGTAAAGGTTCCATACACGGGGACGCGGCGGTGCATGTCGAGATACGGTTCGATGCCGGTATAATGCACCTTGACACGCGCCAGCGCGCCCATCGTCGCCTGCACAGCCCTGGGAGCGAAAACGTCTGCCGAATCCTCGCTGCAAACCACATGCTCAATGCCGAACCAGTCCGCCACGCGCACAATCGTGCCCAGGTTGCCCGGATCGCGGACACCGTCCAGCACAAGCGTCAGGCGGTGCGACGGGTCGGCCTGGCCGATGTCGTACGACGGAAGGCGAAACAGCGCCAGCACATCCTGCGGATTTTTCAGCAAACTGATTCTGCGGAGATCCCCATCGTCCGCCACAACAAGCTGCTTCGCAGGAATATGCCCCCGCACCGCCATCCACGACGGCGTGGCAAGCATCCATTCGCACTCGAAGGCCTCCATCATGTCGGCCACCAGTTTGTTTCCCTCCGCCACGAAAAGCCCCTGCTCCTCGCGGCGCTTCTTCATCTCCAGCAAGCGTACCAGCTTGATTTTTGCCTTACTGACCATTTCCGTTTTACTGTCTGTTTATATACCGGCTCAAAAATACGGCAAATAAATTTATTTGCCGTATTTTTGCAAATCGAAAAAGACTACGACAGTGAAAAAAACAATTCGATGTTTGCTGCTCGCGGGATATGCGATATGCATCGCGTCCTGTACGGCCACAAAGTATGTGGGCGAAAACGAATATCTGCTGGACAGGGTGAAGATTACGGCCGACAGTGCGCAGGTGAAACCCGGCGACCTGAAGCCCTATCTCCGTCAGGCGCCAAACTACAAGGTGTTCGGCCTCGTGAAGTGGCCGCTGTATGTCTACAACCTGGCAGGACAAAGCGAGACGGGATGGCTGAACCGGCAGTTGCGCCGCATCGGCGAACCGCCCGTCGTCATGGATACGCTGCTGATTGCCCGCTCGAAGCGTGAATTTAAACAGTACATGATCAATAAAGGCTACCTTCATGCGGAAGTAACTGCCACCGTCGACACTTCGCGACGGAGGAAGGCTACCGTAAAATATCATGTAGTCGCTGGCAGGTCGCATCGCATACGCGACTACCGGATGGTGACGGACGATGCCCGGATAGACAGCCTCATCCACCTCGCGCCGCCGCGCAGGTCACGGTTCAGGTCGCTCTTCCGTCCCGTTGCCGACGAGTATGTTTCACAGGTGCATCCGGGCGCTCTTTTCGACCGCGACGAACTGAACAGGGAGCGCCAGCGCATCGCTACCGTGCTGCAGAATCACGGCTACTATGCATTCAACCAGAACTTCATCCATTTTGCAGTCGACAGCGCGAATCATCCGTGGCTCGTCGACCTCGAACTGCGAATCAACCCCTTCCGCCATGTTGCGGACGACGGAACGGTCGTCGAACGCCCGCATCGCACCTATTACGTCGACCGTGTGAACGCCGTGACCGACTACGACCCGCTGCTCGCCGGCGACAGCATCTTTACCCTGACGGATTCGGCGGTATACAAAGACCTGCATATCTATTACGGAAAAAACGGACGCAGCCTCCGCCCGGGCGTCCTGCAGTACAGGAATCACATCACGGCCGGCAAACTGTACAGCGAAGCGGACGTGAAACGTACCTATTCCAACTTTTCCGCCATGCGCGCCCTGCGCTACGTCAATATCAGACACGAAGAGTTTGAAGAAAACGACACGATGAAAATCACTTCGACGATTATCACCACGCCGGCGAAAGTGCACGGCTTCGGCGTCGAAGTCGAGGGTACGAACTCGGCCGGCGACCTTGGCTTCGCCTCGAGCCTGAACTATCAGCACCGGAATCTGTTCAAGGGTTCGGAACTGTTCGCCGTCAAGGTGCGCGGTGCATACGAGGCGCTGTCCGGACAGAACGATGCCGGAATAGGCAGCTACTGGGAATATGCGGGCGAAGCGTCCGTGCTCTTCCCTACCCTGCTGATACCGTTTGCCGGCAGCGAATTCGGGAAACGGCAAAACGCCACGACCCGCCTCGAAATCGTATACAACCAGCAGCGGCGTCCCGAATACCGCCGCGCCATCCTTTCGGGCGGATGGAGCTACCTCTGGCAGAACCAGACCGGCCTGCCGGCGCGGCATACGCTCAAACTGCTTGACATAAACTACATCTACCTCCCGAATATCGACCAGGCCTTCAAGGATTCGCTGCCGCTGCTCACGACGCTCTACAACTACAGCGACCAGTTCATCGTCGGCTCCGGATACAGCTACTCATTCAGCAACTACGACCCGCTCCGGCGCGGGCGCAACACGTATTCGCTGCGCATCGCATTCGAATCGGCCGGCAACATACTCTACGGCGTTTCCAGCCTCCTGCGCGCCGACAGAAACAGCGCCGGACGCTACGAACTGTTCGGCATCAACTATTCACAGTTCGTGAAAGGGGATATCGACTTTGCACGGCACTTCGTCATCGACGAACGCAACTCGGTGGCATTCCACATCGGCGGCGGCATCGGCTACCCGTACGGCAATGCGAAGGAACTCCCTTTCGAACGGCGATATTTTGCAGGCGGCGCCAACAACAACCGCGGCTGGTCGATACGCTCGCTCGGACCGGGCAGCATGTCGACCGGAAACATGACCTTTGTCAACCAGGTGGGCGACATACGGATGGACGCAAGCCTCGAATACCGGAGCAAGCTTTTCTGGAAATTCGAACTGGCTACATACGTCGACGCAGGAAACATCTGGACCATCCGCCCCTATGACTATCAGCCCAAAGGGCAT